>DASUVL010000978.1:0-5082 GCA_036379015.1 Niastella sp. | reverse complement strand
AGCCTGCGACGTGGAGATCATAGCGTTGTTACGCACATCGTCATAACTGGTAGCGACCCCCAGGTACTCCAGCTCATCTGCCCCCAGGGATGTATATGCGGTAAGATAAAAATTTTGCGTGGTGGCAGCGCACAATTGACTGTACATCCCTGATAATGCCGCCTTGGCGGTTGCATCGGTTTTAAAAACTAATTCGGAAGTAATTTCATTGACCGGCGGATCAATTTCAATCAATTTGTTACAGGCCGGTAATGCCGCTATGCCCAGTACAAGAATTATATAAGATGTTATATATGCTTTGTTCATGATTGGCTGATTTAAAAAGTAAACTGAATACCTGTTGCAAAAGTTCGTAAAGGCGGCAGGCTTATACCCTGCGATTCGGGATCGTACCCGGTATAATTGGTTATAGTGAACAGGTTCTGCCCCTGTACATACAACCGCAGGTTTTGGATCTTTGCCTTTTTAATGAATTTTGCGGGGAAATTATACGACAGGCTCACATTCTTTAACCGTACAAACGAAGCATCTTCAAAAAGTGCATCAGAAACGGTATAATTTGAATAGGCCCGGTAAGCGTTCAACGCGGGCGTATTGGAAGTAGTAGCCGTAACCAGTTTGTCGGCCGATCCCAATGCCAGGTATTTATGGAAAGCGTCGGTAGAAGCATTGTACATATAACCGGGCGGGTAATAGGTATATTGAAGAATGTTTCTTCCTTTTTGTTTTACGAACTGGAACAACACATCGAGCGATAAGCCTTTATAGGTTACCGTATTGGATAACCCGCCAAAATATTCGGGCAGGCTGGTTCCGGCATAATACCGGTCGCCCCGGCCGGTTGCAGCAAAACCGGCATTAACGGCACCGCTCTTGTTCAGATCTTCCATGGTTGGCAACCCGTTTGAATCAAGACCGGCGTATTTATATAAGTATAAAGAACTGATCGGATTACCTACCTGGTATACAGAATAATAAGATGTTTTTTCGATATTATTAAAACGCAGGAGCTTATTGCGGTTAAAGCTCACATTTATGGCTGTGCTCCAGCTAAAGTCTTTTGTTTTAATATTGGTGGTGTTCAGTGTAAACTCCCACCCTTTATTCTCGATCAGCGCTGGCAGGTTGGCCTGGTAAGAAGTAAAGCCTGCTTGTGGGCTCACGGTATAATCGATCAGTTGGTTATCGGTACGGTTACGGTAAAAATCAGCGGTTACCATAATCCGGTTATCAACAAACCCCAGTTCCAATGCGGCTTCCAGCTTATGGGTCTCTTCCCACTTGTATTCGTTGTTAGCCAGCCTGCTTGGTACCAAACCGGCTGTTCCGTTATATAAAGAGGTAGTGGAAGTATAGGTATCCAGGAAGCCGTAGTTGCCGATAGCATCGTTACCTACAATACCATAGCTGCCACGTATTTTACCAAAGCTGAGCCAGCTAATCTTTTTTACCGGTTCTTCTTCAGAAAAGATCCACGCAGCGCCGGCAGAGCCAAAATTACCAAACCGTTTATCGGGGCCAAAGCGCGATGATCCATCACGACGGAATACCAGGTTTAGAATATACCTGCTCATTACATTATAATTCAACCGGCCGAAGGTGGAGGTATACTTATAATCCTGCGAAGCGGAACGGGTAGTGGCGGCAGGATTAGCCAGGGACAGATTTCGAATAAACTCATCTGAGGTAAAACCGGTGGCCGTGGTATAGAACGGTTGCTTTGATTGTTTAAATTGCCAGGTACCGCCTACCAACGCTTCCAGCACTCCTTCCCATACCCTTGCTTTGTAAGTGGCTTGTGGTTCTATTATATAATTATTGGTATAGTTATACATGAAAGCCGAATTGATCTGGCTGCCAGCAAGCGACATATCCATCGATTTGGAAGGCGCCAACTTTACCTGGTCCATATCAGTACGGCTGTACCCTACCATGGTTTTAACATCCAATCCCTTTACCAGGTTATACTTCAAATTCAAACTGGTCAACAAATTCGAGGTTTTATTCTCATTGACCAGGTACAAATAACCCAATGGGTTTTTGGGTAGTGAAAAAGAACCGGTCCAATATAAACTGCCATCGGCTTTATACAAGGGGAAATTGGGCGGCAGCGAATAAGCCCAGGTTGTAAGATCGGTTGTAGAGATGTTGTTCTTATCGGCGCTGTAAATGGCAGACAATCCTACGTTCAGTTTCTTATCCAGGGAGGAATGGTTCAAATTAAAGTTAACACCAACACGGCGATATCCCTGTCCACCGGCAAATACGTTGGTTTCTTTATGATACGTTCCACTTATTAAAAAGTTGGTACGCAGATCACCGCCCGATAAACTGGCCGACAGATCGGTTGAACGCGCAGTGTGACCCAACAATTCTTTATGAAAATCGGTGTAGGCTGTAGTATCCCAGGTTTTCAGATCGGGCGCCGTAGCATCTGTAGGCGTAATATTATTATTTGCAAATCCTTTGCGACGCAGTGCCAGGTATTCTTCCGTACCCAGGGTTTCAACAAAGTGCGCCACCTTCGATTGGCTGGTATTGTAGTTCACACTAACCTGCGTTTTGCCGGCTTTGCCTTTTTTGGTGGTGATCAGCACCACGCCATTGGCAGCCCGCGAACCATAAATGGCGGTAGCATCGGCATCTTTTAATACATCGATGCTTTCAATATCGGCGGGGTTGATGGTGTTCATGGGATTCGTATTGCCCTCGGCAGATGGCAATGAGCTGGTGGAACCGGGGAGGCCGGTTTGGGTGTTGATGGGTTCAGATAAATAAGGCACCCCATCTATAATGTATAATGGCAACGTTCCTTTGGTCAACGAATTCAGGCCGCGTATCTGTACGGTTAATCCAGTACCCGGTAAACCATTGTTCTGCCCGATATACACCCCGGGGGTACGGCCTTGTAAAGCCAGCAGCACGTTGGTTACCGGCGTTTTGCTGATATCGCTGCTGGTAATGCGGTTGGTGGTTCCGGTGGCGTAGCGTTTGGTAGTGGTGCCATAGCCAATGATCATGAGTTCATCAAGGGCTTGTGTTGAACGAGTTAAACGCACGTGGTAAGATGTACGGTTTTGAACCGGTATTTCCTGCGGCTGATAACCAACATAAGAAAATACCAGCGTGGCATTTTCATCAATATCATTCATCACAAACTCACCCTTTGCATTCGTACTAACCGATTTAAAAACACCTTTTACACTTATATTCACACCCAGCAGCGGATGGCCTTCTTCATCTTCTACAACCCCTTTGATATTAATAGTAAGGGGCGCAGGCGCTCCATCTAATTTGTTTTCTTCTTTTGAACGAACAATGATCGTTTTTTCAATGATGGCATACGTGAGTGGTTGGTTACTAAAACACAACTGCAGCACTTTTTCAACCGGTGCATTCTTTACTTCAATGGTAATGCGATTCATGCCTTTCATCAACCGGTTGTTGTATACGAACTGATAGCCGGCCTGTTTTTGTATTTCAACAAATACTTTCTCCAGCGGCGCATCTTTCAGTGAGATAGATACCTGTTGCGCCAACCCTTTGGCGCTTACCTGTAAACAGGCGGCGAGTAATAAGAAAGCCGTTATCTTCATTATTAACAGCGTTTTGGTTAGTACCTTCTGCCTGGATGAAGCGCAGGCAAAAGGCTTTGCCGGAAGCATTAAAATCATACCTTTGTTTCGTTTTGGGTTAAACAATTCTCTTCCATATCCCGATTGCTATCGGGATCGGAATAAGCAGTCTGTCAGTGATTGTATAATTGTATTGACTCCAAACTATTGGCCGCTCTGCCTGCACGCAGAGCGGTTTTTTGTTGAAATCACATTACGACTATCTTTTTTCCTTCTACTTTAAACTTTACTCCCCCACTCAACTCCAGGTACTTCAACAGCTTTGATACCGGTACATTCCGGCTCAGGCTCACCGTGTATCTATCTTCAGGGTGTGCCTTGTATTCAACGTTTACATCGTACCAGCGGGCCATTTGCCGCATGATGGTTTCAATATCAGCATTACTGAAATAAAACTGTCCGTTCTTCCAGCTCATTACCTGGTCAAGGTTTGGTGAATGGTCAATGGTCAATGGTGAATGAGCTGACAGTACAGCCTGCTGACCGGGTTTCAGCGTGGCTGAAGCAGCATCCGCCATTACCTGTACCGACCCTTCGAGTAGCGTTGCCCTCACCATGGCTTCATCCTCATAGGCATTTACATTAAAGTGAGTGCCAAGAACCACTACTTCACCCTCAGCTCCTGAGGGACTGGCGAACTTTACAATAAAAGGAGTTTTTTTTGATCCGCCTTTAGGGGTTAGGGGCGCTACTTCAAAATAAACCTCTCCTTTTATCTCCACCTTTCTTTCAGAGCCGGTAAATACAGTAGGGTAACGAATCGAGGATGCTGCATTCAACCATACTTTGCTTCCATCGGGTAACACCAGCTGGTACTGTCCGCCACGCGGTGTAGCCAGGGTGTTGTAGGTCAATGGTGAATGGTCAGTGGTGATTGATTTTGCATCGTAAACCAATTTACCATCGCCTGATTTTATTACAGTGGTTTTTCCTTGTTGTACCAGTTGTCCATTCGCAGCACTGTCGAGCATAATGGTTGACCCATCGGCCAGGGTGAGCACCGCCTTGTTACCACCCGGCAGTACATCTTGTTGTTCGTTGGCAGTTATACCGGTTGTAGCGGTATTGTTTTCATGGGTACGGATCAACCATAGGTACGTACTCGCGCCCAATAATACCAGGATGGCGGCTGCCACAGCTACGCGGCGCCATAATGCTATTATCCGAATTTTTTGTTGTGCCTGGCTTTTGTTTAGAACATTGTCAAACATCCGCTGCCGCTGTGCAGCAGTAGTTAAGCCGGCAAAAGCATTTTGCTGCAAATCGTTCCCGATACTGGTTTTCAAGGCCGTATCGTTGTCGTCTAATAACGACAGCAATTCATGTAGCTCCTGCTCTGAAAGCGAATCGTTTTTATATCCTTCCAATAAAAGATCAAAGCGTGTCATAATAAGGTTTTGTTGAAAATGGCTGGTACTTTCCCTTTGTTTTCATAAAGACACAATCA
>DASUVL010000977.1:0-7682 GCA_036379015.1 Niastella sp. | reverse complement strand
CCTGTAGTAGTGACCATCGCCGGCGTTACTTTGCTGGTGCTTGCTATTGGTTGCAGATCGAAGTACTTTGCCGGGTTTTCATTCAATGCCTGGCCCGCGAAACGGTTGAGGTCTTTAGTGAAGGCCATTACGGTACTGATACCTGGCACTGGTAATATTTGTACAGCCTGCCGGCCCTGTGCGTCGTAAAAGGTTTCGGTAGTTACAACGGTATTGGTAGTATTGTCTTTTGTTACGGTTTGGCGGCTGCGCAGTGACCCATCGTAATATTGGATTACGGCTTTACGTTTTCCATCGCCGGCAAAATTTATAGTTGATTGCCAGTTTAACGAGTCGTTATGCCCTGTAAATGCCTGCCATTGTAGCGCCGACCAGGGCCCATCGCTACGGCTTCCGTTCATTTTTATGTTTACGGCCCTTATGCGGCAGTAGATCCTGCCTTTACCTCCATACAATAAGGGTATTTTATAAGCATTTACATCAAAGGGCAGATCGATGCGTGTTGCATTGCTTTTAAACATGAGGTTGGCGTTGAGCACACCACCCACGAAATAAATAGAATCATAGCCGTTCTGCTGCCAGGTCCATTCCAGTTGCGTATGCGTATGGCCGGCATTCACGGGCCAGGCCCAGGTTACCGGTAATTCGTCGGCGCCTGCGGCAGGATCAGCCGTTGTAAACGATATGGGCTGTACATTGGTGGCCAGCCCATAATATCGTGTTGCACGTATCTCATTTTGGAGCAGTAACAGGTTAGGGATGTTTATACTACCCGTTTTAGCTGGTGTTATTAGCAGCACTGTTATCTTTACATATTCGGCGCCTTCAAAATGAAAATAGTTTTTTGCATTGTATTTTCTACCACGCTCTTTGTTGTAACTCACTTTTAAATCCTGCTGGCTGATGATATTCAGGGAAGTAGCAGAATGTCCATATTCTATCTTGATCTTTACAGTAGCCGTGAAGCTATCTGTAATAAAATAAGGCGTTTCTTCTACAATGCTGAGTGTAATGATATTCTTTATGGAGTAACTACTTTGCGTTCCCGCTGTAAAACTGGTAATAGCCGTTGCATTTTGTATCAATGCCGAACCGGTAAGCTTTGAAACAACCGGCGCATCTTCTATGCCGGGATCACCGGCTGCACAAACCGGTTTTCCGGCAAACAGCAATACAACTATCCAAAGCCAGGCTACCAATGATGTAATAAACCCGTTGCCTGTTTTACAGATTGAATTTCGTTCCATTATTAATAGAATATAGGTTCGTTTAACTAATTATTTCATACTTCCCATTAATTACAGTTCCCGCTTATTTCTTTGTTGAAAACTCCTCGTTTCATTGATCGTTTTCACCCCTTCCTTTGTTTCGGCCTTGGTGCGTATCAAATTGCCTTCTTCATCATATTCATAAAAAAGCGCGTAGTTATTGGCATCCAGTTCTGACACCAGCCGCAGGTTCACCGGGTCGTATACATAGCTGTTCATATTGGCATTGAAAGGATGTATACGGATATCATCAAAATAGATCATGCTGCTGCTGCTGTTCACCAGGTTCATGGTCATTTGTGCAGCAGCGGCCGGGGCAGTAAAATACCCTTCATACCGTTGCCATCCTTCTATAATGGGGCCTGTTGGTTTAAGTGTTACATTATTGGCAGTGCCTGAATTAAATGTTACCTGCACCTCGTTTTTCGTATAGGTAGTATCGGTACAGGGTACACCGGTGGCAACATTGCCGCAATTTTCGCGCACCCAGGCGCTGAATACCATTTTTTTGCTGGCAGGAACGCTAAAGACGGGATTAAGCATGGTATCGGCCACGGCGATGGGTTTGGTGTAAATGCAGGAGTTGGATTTAGATAAATTTTTATAGTTCACATCTGAAGCATTGGTAGTAAAGCTGAATACATAACCTGTAGTTGCAACAGATTCAGGAAAGTCAGTTTCACGATAATACTGATTAAAAAATGTAACCCGTATTAAATGTATGCCTTTGCACAGCGTTACATTAAATGCCTGGTTCATTGTTGCATAATCCTGAAAATAATTGGTATATATAGTATTCCCTTTATCATCCATTATTTCAACCCTGATAGTATACGAGTTTTCGGTAGTAGCAGGGGCGTTGATCTGGTAAATTTGTGCTGTACATTGATAGGTGCCTACTTGCGGAACATCAATGTAGTAATAACCTGCAAACCGAACCTGGTGAAAAAAAGTCCGCCAGCCGGGACCTTCGCTGCCTTCACCTATAGTGAGTGTATTGGGAGGCCACAGCGTCGTTTGCATATCTCCCATACTAAAGGTTGTTAATCCTTCAACATATGCATCCCGGTCAGATGGGTCGCCTATAAGAGGGGGATTTGCCTCATATACGTCGATATTGCCGCCAGTCATATCAAGGCGCTGAACAGTATCTTTGGTAAAAGGTAAAGTATAGTCTTCTGCCGTTCGTGAACTGACAACAAATGATTTTGATGCCGTTTTTCCCGGATCTATTCCCAGCATATTTTTACCGGTATGGGCGGCAAACCCCGAATCATTACTATTTACGATGCGTGTGTTGGTAAGGCCCGCCAGGTTAATATGTTTTTGGGCACAACTATTTACACTTACGATATTCAACGCTTCTGCATACGCATTATCTTCAAATCCTTCATAGGCCATTTCGTGATACCGGCCATTATTGATCATAGCCACAGGAACGGTTTTATTATAACCGTATTGAGCGGCTGAATATATGTTTAACGCATCGCGCGTTTCCAGTACCATTCCTTTGGTATTATACCGGGTAGTCTGGGTATTCCAAACCCATTGCGTACTGGCGTTATCCGGCACCAGGTTATTGAACGAATTAAAATCCCAATACAGTTTAAAGCTGTTTAAGAAACCATTTTGCGGCAGGTTGGTGGCTGCAAGCGGGTCTGTTTCATTCCTGTTTCCATAAAACACCCGGCTGCGAAAAGGTCTGAAATTTCCTAACAGGCCTTTTAGATACGGATTTATCTTTTTTTCCAGGTAACCATTGCAATCCACTATTTCACTTTCGCTACAGGTAGCGTAATTATACACGACTTTATACTTTGAGATCAGCTCATTATCCGTTTGCCATTTTTCCCTGTATTCAACAACGGTAGCGTTGATCACTTTGCTACTGCTATTGATATTTAATTTACGGGGATTGGTTGCAATGGGGTCACTCATCATACTTACTGCCGACACCTGCGCATCGAGCATATTGCGTTTACCGCTACGAACGATGCGGAAGTTTACTTTGTTCTTTGAAACGAGGTACCCGTTCGGGTCGAGGAAAACGAGGTCTTTAACCGGTACTGTAAGCGAAGTGTTGTTCTTGTTTTTATCGAATGCCCATAATTTAGTTGCAATGGCCGGTATTACACAACCTGCAGAATCCTTTCCGGGTTCACTTACATACAGTTCATCCCCGCTCTCAAAAACACTCATATCAAAGCCGGCGTTGATAATTTTGCCTTCGTAAAAATTGATACCGGTATATACGGCATCTATGTTCTTATATGCCGGCCCCATACCGCTGTATGCCCACCAGGCCGGGTAGGTAACATTGTATATGGGTTTATCAAACTCGTTATTGGTGCGGTTAACGATCATATTACCGGTTTCGGCATCATACACCAGGTTTTTGGTGCTTACCATACTGCCTTTGTCAATGACCACCACGCTATCGAGTACACCGTGATAGGTTATAACCTTTGTAGTGGTAACAGCCCTGTAGGTATCTTCACTTTCGCCGCTCACCGGCCAGATGAAGGGAAGCCAGAAAGGAAAAACCACAGGAAAAAGATCTACCTGCCCCTGTATTTCAAAGCTGGTGCTTTTTACCGAGAATTCGCGGGTATCGGTCATCAGTTCTATATCTATTCCCATGTTCCCCGGTGCTACCACCCCACCCTGCGAGGCATATACAAAATCAAACTTTTCATCGAGGCCTTTGCTACCTGTGTTACGATAAAAGTTTTCTACGTAATTAATGCGGGTACTTGTATCATGCTCTGCGTACGACGACTGCGATCTCATTTTTCCATGCATATCGTTGGTGGCTACCAAAAAGCCCTGCGACAGGGCCCGGCTATCAAAAGCATATTTTGAAAAGAAGGCAGTTAACGATGCCTTGTGTTCTTCTTTATTTGAACCGGGATCAAACGAAGTATGCTGATAATAAACCGGGTAATCTTTGGCAGTATAAAACGCTGTTACCTGTTTGCCAATGCCCGAGCGCGATTTTTTCGTTGTATCGCCATAGTTATTAGTCAACGACCGTACGGTTACCTTGCTATAACCAACGATTGGCGCCGGGAAAAAGGCATCCAGTACGGGCATTTCAATGGCGCCGTAAGAAGCTGGCCCCATGGGTAATTTATTGCTAACCTGTACAATTGACTGAAAGGGGTTTTCTTCATTGCCGATACCAGGTTCGTAGGATGCTACGCCACTGCTGATGGTCCTTGTTGCTCCGTTAAATGTTTCAGTGGTAGTGTAATCGTATAGTTGCCCGTATATCGATGGCTGGCCCGCCATGGTATCTTTTAAGATCACCGATTTTACGCGGTGCCCGCCGCCATATTTAAACCCGTCGGGGTCATTGAGGCGTACAAATGAATAAGCGGGGTCAATAGTTTGTGCCTTCCCCTGGCTTCGCAGGTATTTTACCGGGTCTTTAAAAGCGCCCTTCAATCCATCGAGCAAACCCAGCAGCATTTCGCCCACCTGTTTCAAACCGCCGTCGTCACTTACATCATAACCCGGAAAAGCCTGGGCCGGCAGGCGTTCGCGTAAATAATCAAGGGCAGCCAACGATAAGGGACTTAACCCATCTACTTTATTTAGCCGAACCCATATGCGTGTGCTATCACGCACGCCATAATCGGCAATGGTACCATATGCCGGGATATACTCTATACCGTTAGGCATGTTCACGGCTATTTTAAATGCCAGCTGTTCATGGCCCTGTAAGTATTTTTGATATACCTGCTCTTTAGTTGTACAGGGCTCAGGTACCTGTATAAAAACATAGTCATACTCACGCGCTCCTACACTACCCGAAAAAAGACCCAGTGCATATAGCTTATTGGTAATGGTGGTACCGTTGATACCAAGTCCGGCTATTGGTAACATCTTACAGGATCGGCGATCCTGCACAAAGGCATAATCATCACTTTCATACGTTACTTCTATTTGTGCTCCCGAAGGCAATAATATTTTTTTAAGACCCCAGGCGGCGGCATCCTGGTCGGCAGCTACTTTATTCTGTACACTGTATGGATAATCTTTATTTTTTAATCCGGATGGATTGCGGCTGTCAGGTTTATAATTACCCCAGCGGTCAGATGCATTGAAAGCATATGCCGGGTTACCTGCGCCCGCATTGGTGTAGGCAAATACGTGTTTATTTTTATTAACGCTTTTCTGACCATTGAAGGTAAACCAGATGCTGTCTAAAGTAAGTTTTCCGCCATTGTTGTTATCGGGTGTACCGGCACATAAATTATAGCTGTAACCGAACCAGACTGTTTTTATAGGTCGTGCCGCGGTTATTCCATTCTTTTTCAAATCGGCCTTGCTATAGAGGTCAATCTTTTTCAGGCGTTTTAATGAATTGTCATTAGTATTTATGCCGCCTAGTTCACCGGAAACGCCATTACCATCGTTCCTGTCTTCGAGCGTAAATAACGCGATCATTGATTTTGATTCTACGGAATGTAAATACCAGCTTTCGCGTAGTCCATACGAAATAATTCCCTTGTCGTCTTTGGCGTCAGTGCGATTGCCTGCATTGAAATGTGCAATGCGGTCAGTTGCCATGGGCGTGCGCCATGCATGATTTCCTGTATAAGAATAATTGAACTTTACACCCTGACCCTGGTCATTTTCAGTTATGCCATTGTTATCAGTATCTACATAATCCGGCGATAGTATTCCCGATAATAAAAACGAATGGGCATAGGGAGGCGTTTCGGTTACCTGTATATAGCCATCTTTGGCGGATGAGGTTTTCAGCACGCCGGGTTCCTCTGCCCTGAAGCCTACTGTTCCGTTGTCTTTTTCAGCACTATCAACCGAAAATGACAGATCTTTCTGAACAATATTATACACCGGTAAGCCATATACATAGCTTTTCCCATCTGCTTCGGCTACCGTTATCTGGGATATATGGTGGTTTTTGCGAGTTCCATTTACCCTTGGCTGGGATGTATATTGCAGATTATTACTACCGTTTAAAAAAACACTATTGATGTAATCTTTAATGCTCCTGTCGAGGCCAATCACAGCCGCTTCTTTGGCAGTTAAAAAAGTAGTTACCTGTGACCTTTTGGCCCGTTGCACCGTGTCTTTGAGTAGCAGGTTATCAACACCCACCAGCTCATTCATTTTTGAGAACCGCTCAAGCACCGGCTCTATCGTTGGCATGGCAGAAGAACCGGCCATTCTATAACGCACCAGGTCGGTACCACCTATTTTAGCAAACTGGTTAGTGTTCAATACCGTGGTTTCCCCGGGATTTTTGAAATATACATTTTCGAAAGTTTGCCTGGCATTGCCGAAAGTAAGGCCCTGGCGCAGCTTATTTCCAAACATCCATTCACCAATGACTGATGGTGTTTGAATAATGTTGTAGTTAGCGCCGTAGTGACCCGGTATGCCAATATCAATGCCTGCACTTTGGTTCTTATCACGTGATGATGTTGTATTATCACGCACATATCCCAAATCGTTACGATATGCCCTGATGCTGCCACCAGTTCCCTCGCCCTGGATAGTAAATACATCATACGTATATTGCGGAGCTGATATGATGGGTGTATTGGGTGTTACTTCATTATCATTTAACCGGGTAAAATCCATTACCATGTTTGGATTATTAACCCCCTGCTGGTAATACAAGTAACCCACCAACTGTTTATTTTGATCGGGCACCGACACCTCGGATGTTTGTCTGTACACTTCTACTTGTGCCGATGCATATACACCAAAAATGGAGCCGCCCAATTGAAACCGTCCTGCAAACGCTTCATTGGTCAATGGCACACGAATGGAAGGTATATAACTGGGTTTTGCAAAACTGATAGCAGTCCCTAATAAAGTACGGTCAATGGAACTTCTCTTTTTTCCTTCTTCGTAATTTTGCGCCATCTGTCCACTGATCTGTAGTTGTTTGATACCACTTTTTGAATTCCAGCTGGTACCAAGCCTTATGCCGGTAGTAAGGCTTTTGTCGTTTTTAAAGTTCCCGGCAGTTAAAGAAACATTAGGCGATAGTGTGAGACCGCTTCGGGAATTTATATTGGCGCCCAAACCTGCACCTGCAGAAAGTGACATTTTTTCGGAGCTTGCTTTACCGGCCACTTTAACGCCGATATTCCCTTTAGTGCCTATATCAAGCGCCGGCCCCAGGTAGTTATTGAATGAAACACCAACAGAGCCGCCTACCGAAACATTCAACGCTTTTATGCCTACCAGTTCAAGGTCGATATCCAGATTTACACCCCAGGTTTTATTGGGTTTAGTAAGCTGTTTCTGTTTTAAGATATCTTCTCCGTTAAAATCGTCTGGCACACCCCGCATGTTGCGGCTTACCGAACCCGGGTTAATATTCCAACCGAGCCCTACCCAGCTTGCTTCCTGTTCCATAGAAATGCCGCC
>DASUVL010000976.1:0-4153 GCA_036379015.1 Niastella sp. | reverse complement strand
TCAATATTTCCGGCATGGCCATAGGCCTTGCATCGAGCATACTGATCCTGCTTTGGGTACAAAATGAACTGAGCTACGACAAGTTTCATAAGAATGCCGGCCAGATATATCGTATAGCTGGCGATTTCGGTGATCTTAGAGTCGCAGTAAATTCGGAAGCTATGCCTGCCGGGTTAAAAGCAGAACTGCCGGTTATTAAAGATTATGTCAGGTTAAGTTTGTCCTCTACCGTCCTGTTTGAAGCAGGCGACACGAAATTTGAAGAAAAACGCGTTTTCTATGCCGACCCAAATTTCATGGATGTATTTTCCTTTCCCCTGGTAGCAGGTGATCAAGCTACTGCGTTAAACAGGGTGGATGGCATTTTAATAACGCAGGACATGGCCAAAAAATACTTCGGGAACGAAAACCCGATTGGCAAAATCTTGCGAAAAGACAATCGTGAAACTGTCGTCGTAACAGGTGTCCTGGCAAACATTCCGGCCAATTCAGACCTGCAGTTCGATTTTATAATGCCAATGGCTGTCATTCTAAAAACAGCGGAGAATCAGACTTATAATTGGGAGAATTTTAATTTCTACACCTACATTCAATTAGCTCAAAGTTTTGATCCCTCTCCTGCAAATTTAGCAACCCTGGAAAAGCAAATGAAGCAGTTATTTACTAAGCATAGCCCAATGCAGGTCGTGTTTCATTTGCAGCCTTTGACCAGGATCCATTTGGCGCCTGCAAGGATGGGAGATATGCCAGGTCACGGGAATGCGCAATATGTAAATATCTTTTTTATTACCGCTATTTTAATACTCATAGTGGCCTGCATCAATTTTATGAACCTGGCCACCGCACGCTCGGCCCGAAGGGCCAGGGAGATTGGCTTGCGCAAAGTGTCAGGAGCCATACGTGGGCAGTTGATCCTCCAGTTTTTAGGCGAGGCTGTTTTTATCTCATTGGTGTCGCTGTTTCTTGCGGTTGTAGTTGTCTGCTTATTTTTGCCGGTGTTTAATAACATCGCGGACAAAAAATTGGCTATTCCTTTTTCCGATCTGCACTTCTGGTTAAATCTTTTGGGCATCGCGTTATTGGTTGGATTGATTTCGGGCAGCTACCCGGCACTCTTTCTCTCCGGCTTCAACCCGGTCAAAGTGCTTAAAGGGAATCTAAGATCATCCGGCGGCAATTTGCTGTTCCGCAATGCGTTGGTGGTTGTTCAATTCACGGCATCTATCCTATTGCTGGTTGGCACGATGGTTATTTATGATCAGCTTACATTCATAAAAGAGCGTAACCCGGGTTTTGAAAAGGCCAACCTTTTATATATGCCCATCAAAGGAGACCTCTGGACCAGGCAGCAGGCCTTGAAAATTGCGTTAAAACAAAATCCGGTAACCAGTGATTTCGCCATCACTTCTGACCTGCCTACCAATCTTCAAGCCGGAAATGGAAGTGCGAATTGGGAAGGCAAAGATCCCAACTTACAAATAGTTTACTCATTGATGGATGTCAATGAGGATTTTATAGACGTATTTAAGCTGAAGCTGGTAAATGGCAGAAGCTTTTCGAGATCATTTCCGGCCGATTCAAATAATTTCATGGTCAACGAAAAAATGCTGAGCGTTATGGGCTTGAGTCCCGAAGCAGCAGTTGGTAAGAAATTCTCGTTCACCGGAAGGGGTGGTACGATCATTGGCGTTGTTAAGGATTTTAATTTTAAACCGGCGCAACAGGCTATAGACCCACTCATTATGCGCTATAATAAAGACGGAGGTTTTGTAGTGGTGAGGACACTGCCGGGCAAAACTAAAGCAACCATACAGGCGCTGTCAAAAATCAGCCAGCAGCTCAACCCGGCCTATCCCTCCAAATTCGATTTCCTTGACCAGGATATGGCCAATCTTTATAAGGGCGAACAACAGATGAGCAATATTTTTAACCTTTTTGCTATTCTGGGCATTTTTATCGCCTGCCTGGGCCTGTATGGACTATCTGCTTTTATGGCCGAACAGCGCATGAAAGAAATTGGCGTCCGTAAAGTATTGGGTGCGTCCGTCATCAACCTGGTTTATTTATTATCCACAGGTATCACGAGGCTGATCCTTATCGCCATCATTATCGCTACACCACTTTCCTGGTGGGCAGTGAATAGCTGGCTGGCAAATTTTGCCTACCATATCCAGGTAAGCTGGATGGTATTCTTCGTTGCCTGCGTCGGAGCATTGGGCATTGCATGGCTCACGGTTAGCTATGAATCTATAAAAGCGGCAATTGTAAACCCGATAAAGAGTTTGAGAACGGAGTAATAGCTGTCGGGCAGAATCGATACCTAAAAGGAGTTCATTTTTTTTGAACTATTTAGCAACCTGGCATTGTAAGATTAGCTTGCTTTTTTTTAAATGAAATTGTCCGGTCAAGCAGTGTCTATTACACACGAACTCTTATCAGAATTTTCTTTCGCGGCCCGGCAGCACAAATGTCGATACAAGCTCCTATAACTTTTATCAAACTTTCTGCTCAATGCGTCCTACAATCCATTCTATCTGATCAAGCATCTTATTGGTTAAATAATCAACGATATTCCGTTTATCCTCATCGTTTAGCCCCTGATGATAAAGTTTCTTGAGGAAGGGTTGGTTATTATTATCACCTGTAACTGATAATCCATACCAATAAGTATTTATTTCAAATCTCAATCGAACCTGGGCTGAGTAGCTTTCTGTGCCGGCTTTCCGGAAACCAAATAAACGATAGTCAAAAAACATTTCATTGCTCTTTTGCATTTCGTTTTCATCCTTCCAAATATCATCTAGCTGCAGAAGGTCCGCTATATGCTTATTGCCAAAATCCCAATAATATTGACAATCATGAAATAACTCATTAAAGCTCTTTTATGAATAAAGGGTACACCCTGGTAGAGGACACCGTGCGGGGTGGTACCCGAATGGGTGTTGCGCTGTAAAGAAAAGCTCTGAGACTGCTCTGGGACTAGTACAGGAATGGACAGTTGCGGGTAGTAGTCCTGTAGTACCCCTGCAGAATTCGGGTAGAGTAAGTAGGCCATCAGGTTACCAGTTTCGTTCAATACGGGTACCATTACGCTACCATCTGTACCGGCTATGTTGTATGTGTTTGTCATGGTGATCTGTTTTATGATCACAAAGCTGGTGCGTTTACATGAACCGATTTATCGTGGTATTATCAATTGATAAAGATTTTTTAACAAGCCGCTGATAATTGCAACAAAAAAAGGCATGCATGAAATAGTTTACTACAGCCATGCATGCCTATACAAAATCTTTCCGATATAATTTATCAATTGATAAATTATAGCTATTTCAGCTGATCTAACTGATCTATATATCTGACGAAGCCAGTCTTCAATTCATCCAGATATTTAGTGACGTTACCTTTTCGTTCCTGGATCTGGAAAAATAAACGCGGGTAATGGTGCAGGTCTTTCTGTAACACTGTTGACAGAAAGGTCATTATATCCCTGATAGAAGCCTTGCCATTATTAAAAAAACCGGCGGCATGCAAGGCATAGCCCAATTCCACCACATCGGTGCTGGAAGCGGTACAATTGAGCGGAGCATGATTAGCACGTTGGGCAGTAGAACCAGACATGCCCATTAGCGGAGCATTTTTATTTTGGAGCGTTGCCAGGCTAGCCAGCGAAACATATTAGAAAAGCCAGAAATGCTTCTGTTTTCAATAAAAGCAATGTTTCACCAAATGTTGATATATTTGCAGGAAATGCTAATTGGTATGAGTAAAAAGCCAATCAATAGACTGAAAGCTGTTTTAGCAGAACAGGGTAAAACGAACAAATGGCTGGCAGAAAAGTTACGAAAGAACGAAACTACTATTTCTAGATGGTGTACAAATGAAGTTCAGCCTTCCATGGAAAGTTTTGTAGCTATAGCTTACCTCTTAGGGATAGATGTAAAAGAACTTATTAATTCCACTAATAGTTCAAAGTAAGGATGCAAGTAAAAATTTCTGAAAATAAGATCTTTGCTCCTATTAAGGAGGAATGGCTGCCACTGACACCAGAAGAGAAGATTCGACAAGAATTTATTTGTCGCCTGGTCAATAATTACGGTTATAGGCTTGATCAAATGGATCAGGAAATGAAACTGGCTCAATTAAAGCGTGGACA
>DASUVL010000975.1:0-18682 GCA_036379015.1 Niastella sp. | reverse complement strand
CATATTGGTACGGTATCTGTCCTCTTCGCGACCACTAAAATAAATATCCAAACCCAGGTTGGCGCTGAAGTAAGGGGAGAATACCGAAGAAGTCAACTGGCTGAATTCAGGAATAAGCGTGAATTTGGTTTGGGAGATATTACCAAGCAGCTCGAGGCTGTTCTTTGCATTAATTTGATAGGTTAACAAGGCCTGCAGATCAGCTGAAGAAGGCACATAATTACCCTGTGTTTCCTGGCTTTTGAGCAGGTTGCGGTTACTTCGGTTACGTACTCCAATCAGGTAACTGAATTTGTTGTTTTTGGTAATGCCTTCGAGATGTAATCCCTGTTCTAACAATCCTACATAAGCCGATCCGCCAAAATTCCGTGGTTTTTTATATTGTATGTCCAGTACCGATGACATTTTATCGCCATACTTTGCCTGAAAACCGCCATTGTAAAAACTTACGTTGCGCGCCAGTTCGGGATTGATAAAACTTAATCCTTCCTGCTGACCGCTGCGTACCAGGTACGGACGAAATACTTCAAAATCGTTTACATAGATCAGGTTCTCATCGTAATTACCACCCCGTACAGAATATTGAGAGGTTAGCTCATTATTGGAACCGACAAATACTTTTATGAGGCTTTCTATGCCACCCGTGGGAGAAGGAATGTTGATGGCATTTTTGGGATTGATGACCACCAGTCCGGCTTCGCGCCGCTGGCGCTGGTCGGTTACTACTACCGGATCCAGTTCACTTGTTCCGCGTTCCAGGCGGATCACTACATATTCTTCTTCATTCTCATTGAGGAGGAAATTGCGTTGCTCGGTCTTATACCCGGTATAGCTGAATACGATGCCAAATGCTTTATCAGCCGGCACCCGCAGGCGGAACGTTCCGGAATCGGAGGTAGCAACGCCTTTTAGCCGCCCTAATACCACTACCGACACATTATCCAGGGGTTGCTCATTTTCACCCACCACCCGGCCTGCCACCCAGGCCGTCTTTTTTTGTGCAACCACCCTACCGGAAATACAAACTGCGAAGAATACCAGTAAAAAAGGGACAACTTTCACCCGGGTAAGTTTTAGTGCGGTCGAAATTAGTTGAAATTGACGTCATTGTAAACATAAAAAGATCAATTTTATTGCTTGCCCGCTGAAGCTTTACTGCCATCGCCTTTGGCTAAAGCAGTCGAAGAGCGAAAGCGGGAGAACACATGCGTGAAATAGCAAACGTGAAATGTGAAAGAGAAAACCTGAAAGCGTGAAACGGCAAACGTCCGCCAGCTGGCGGATGAAAGGGAAAACCCGAGCCCTCGGCCCTTTCCCGCACAAGCGGGACTCAGGACGCTCAGTCTCTAGCCCAGTCCTTCGACTACGCTCAGGACAGCACATTGGTAACGGGTATCTGAAACCGGCAACCTGTTCAGGTAGCTGGTCCCCGGCTTAACCGGGAGTAACTACCCCCCGACTTGTTGGGACAACCTGTATCATGAAACCTGTAACCTGTGCCCGGCAACCACATCCGTGTACACCTAACGCATACTTGCACTTGTAAAAAATCAATTTTAACGTAAGCATGCCCTTTATACAGTAAGTACTTTTCTGTAGCGTCCAATTCATGCCAACCAATCCTGGAAAATCGTTCCCTCTCCTGGACAATACCCAAAATTGGCACGTGCTTAAAACGCTGGTTATTAACAACTTACTTTTTGGCACTTGGTTGGAAATTACTCTATCAACAACGCAATCAGCAAAGAAGTAAAGAAACAGGAGCAGGCACTTACAACGAATGATAACGGAGAGAGATTAGCTGATTGCAGGTCGTGGGGCGGGGGATTTCTTACTGTTATAGTAATAACTTCAACATATTTACTTGGAAGGCGTGTTTTGTACAGGGGCTGAATGTCTATTCAGCCCATTTTTTTTTATGCTTACCTGTATCGTAATGTTAGCAACCTCACTGTAAATATTATAATCGCATCATATATCGACTTACCCTTTTTAGTTTACCCGGTGACAAATTACCGTAAGATTAATGTGATAACGTGATAATTTGATAATGTGATAATGGCGAAGGCCCAATGTCTTTATGCCTCATTTAATAAAAAAAACCGGTGGGTATTGCGGGTACGTGTATACTCGGTTGCAATATCCGCCGGTTAACGAAAACGGAACGAATTTTCTCTATTACAAGTTTAATTCAAAGGTTCTCTGGATCCAGCCTGTTGTAAAACCGACTACAACCAATACAACAACTATTAATAAAAGTATTGCCCATGCCGGTATTCCCCGGCGCTGCACAACGGTACGTCTCGTTCCGTTATTATGATCTGTGATCAATTCATTTTCTTTTGCTATTCTAGCTTTTATAACATACCCGGCGTACCGACTACTAAACGAATCTACTTCCGCCTGGTTGTTTACCATTTGTTCTGCCACAAATAATTCGCCGTTGGCTGAAGGCTGAAAAGCCTGTACTACCACCGGAAATTCTTTATCATTTATTACCATAACAAACAATTTGTTTACTAGGATATGCATGCAAAACCATTGCCATTGCCCGCGGCCGATTTATTTCCTGAGAATGAGGTAGATCGGATGCTGAGGAATTATTTACACAATACGATGTGTACCTTGATTTATACGATTTTTTATAATGAGGTGAAGATATCGTTTTGTTATAGTGAGTTCTATTCCCTTAGTTTTATTCTTCCCTTTCTCATTCTTTATTCTACATTTTCTAATTTTTCATTTTACAATGGCCAGCGTACAGGTTGTCGCTCTTTCATTGAGCGATACAATGCCGTGAACAGCTCTACTGTTTTTCTTCCTTCTTTAGCTGTTACCAATGGTTCCCTGTTTTCGGTTATTGCTTCTATGAAATCACTGTTCTGCTGGCGAACATAATATTCAACCGGGTCTGTTGCATTGAACTCCGCAGTATCTTCTGCACGCCATGTTTGCAACTGTAGTTCTTCACCCGGTATCGTCCAGATATCGTTTAAAGGTGGTTCTTGTATAGTTGATTGACCAGGCAGAAACATGAGACCGCCATCGGTTTGTACACCGGCCGATGCGCCATTGGACCCATGTATATGTACTTTGCCATAGATGCCTGGTTTTTGTGCATTGCTAACTACTATATTAGCTACCGCGCCATTCTTAAACCTGATAATGGCTACTGCTGTATCTTCCACTTCTATATAAGGATGATTGATATTTTGCCAAACACCATACAGCTCTTCCATTTCACTGCCCATATACCATTGCAACAGGTCCAGCTGGTGCGGCGCCTGGTTCACCAGTACTCCCCCACCTTCCTTGTCCCAGCTTCCCCGCCAGGGATCGCTGCTATAATATTTTTCATCGCGCCAGCCATACATCACCACCGAACCCAGCATGGGCGTACCCATTTTTCCATCGTCAATAGCTTGCTTTATTCGCCGGCATGAGGGGTAGAACCGGCGCTGGCTTACCATACCCAATTGTTTGTTATAAGTAACTGCCGCTTGCATCATGGCATCACAATCTTCCAATGAAACCGCAAGCGGTTTTTCTGTAAGCACATGCGCGCCATGCTGCATAGCTATGATGGCCGCCTGCCGGTGGGCCGGATGTGGTGTGCATATAACTACCACCTGCACCTGCTCACGTTGTATCATTTCAGCAATATCGGCATACGCTTTTACGCCAAAGCGGGCTGCTGTAGCAGCTGCCTTCTCTGCATTGCGGCTCTGCACGGCCACCAGTTCGGTTGCTGAAATATTTTTTAATGCCTGCGCATGTACCTGCGCCATTTTGCCACAACCTATTATAGCTGATTTCAACTTTTGCATATCATACAATTTATTCTCTAACTTCCAACCTCTGTCTTTAAATATACTGAAGTAAGAAGTACGATGTAAGAAGAACCTGTATTTCGTATTTCCTACGTCCTACTTCTTCCCTCTTACTTCGTAACCCTACCCAACTTTAGAAACAACGGAAAATAAAAACTTCTTAAATTATCATCCTGCCATACCTGCTCTATCGCTGTGGCCAGTTCCTCTACCGGATTATATTGATGCGCTTTTATAAAATGCTGTAAACTCGACCAGGTATTGAAATAACCGATCAGTTGCTGCCGGTTCCATTGAACGTTTATATGAAAGTCTTTGAACGGTAATGGCTCATACGGAAAAGGTACCGTTGTATAATGATCGTCGATATAGCTTCTTTCTTTATCCCAATACGCTCCTACTTTATCTCGGTAGAATGTATTGATCAGCGTATTGATGGGCGCTGACTCACACACGACCAGGCTGTAGCCCCAAATAGCTATAATGGCGCCCGGTTTGGCTATGCGCTTTACTTCTTTACCAAATGCCTCAAACTGAAACCAGTGATAGGCCTGGGCCACGGTAATGCAATCAAAGCTGTTATCTGCAAAAGGAGTTTGCTCTGCAGTGGTCACTAAATAAGTGATCTTTTCATGCGGTTGGGCTTGCTGCAATTGCTTTTCGCTAATATCTGTTGCCACAACCTGCTCAAAATACTTCGCCAGTTCAACCGCGGCCTGTCCATTGCCAGTGGCGCAATCCCAGGCACTAGTTCTATTGTTTACATGCTGCAGAATAAAATCATATAACTCACGCGGATAACCGGGGCGGTATTGTGCATAGAGCGATGCCTGGTTGGAAAAAAGATCTTTTGCCATAATGGATCAGCTTATCTTTTTCAACTGTACTATAGTGTCTTTGGGATCTTTTGATTTGAACACCGTATTACCCGCTACCAGCACATGAGCACCCGCCTGAATAATAGCCGGGGCATTTTGCAAGGTTACCCCGCCATCGATCTCAATTTTGGTTGCGAGTCCCTTTTCATCGATCATCCGGCGCAGGTCGGTGATCTTTTTCAGCGTATGCTGAATAAATTTTTGCCCGCCAAAACCCGGGTTTACACTCATGATCAGTACCAGATCAATATCATGCAATACTTCTTTCAGCGCTTCTACCGGAGTGTGCGGATTCAATGCTACACCGGCTTGCATGCCCAGCGATTTTATCTGCTCAATATTTCTATGCAAATGCGTGCAAGCTTCCAGATGCACGGTTAAGATATCGGCACCGGCCCTTTTAAAGTCTTCAACATATTTCTCAGGCTCTACGATCATCAGGTGTACATCACATACTTTGGTAGTGGTTTTCCTGATGAAATTGATGATCATTGGACCAAAAGTAATATTGGGCACAAACCGCCCGTCCATTACATCGAGGTGAAACCAGTCAGCTTCACTTTCATTGACCATTTTACAATCTGCTTCCAGCGTTAAAAAGTTGGCCGATAAAAAAGATGGTGCTACTATAGCCATGTGGCAAGTGGGGGATTAGTTAATAAGTTACTTCTTTACTCTGGCGATGCCTTCCTTCGCTTCTTCAAACTTCTTGTCAATAGCAAGAGCCCGTTGATAATTTACCAGGGCAAGTTCTTTTTTACCAAGCACCTCGTAGCAACGGGCCATCCAATACCAGGCATCGGGATTGGTATTGGCTACCGTGGCCGCCATGGTAAACACCTTTAACGCACTATCATAATTTTTCAGATCATGTAGCACAATACCTTTTTCAATATAGGCGTCGGCAAACTTCCAGTCGCGGCTGATACATTCATTAAATAGTTGCATAGCCTTATCATACTCTTTGGTATCTGAATAAAAACTGCCCTTCAGGTACAACACATCATTGATAATACCCGTGGTGTCTTTACGTATCAGGTCATCGCAAATTGTGATCACTTTCGGATTTAAGGTAGCTGCATATAAACTGGCCAATGCCAGCCCGTTGTAGTTAATGGGTTGCACTTTGTATGAATATTCAAGCGCCTGAATGGCTGCCGGCGTATCTTTTAACCTGGCCAGCAATACCCCTTTTTCATACCACACTTCAAAATTGAGCGAGTCCTGCTGCGCCCATTCATCGTATTGTGCAATGGCCTTTTTTGTTTCGCCCATCTGGGTGTATATCTCGCTGAGGCGACGATGCAGATCGGGATTGGCAGGCCATTTGGCCAAACTTTCTTTTAACAGCTTAATGGCTTCTTCAGGCCGGTTTATCAGCATCAGGCTCGACACATATTGCAGGGCAATAAATTCTTCCGGTTTCAACTCCCAGGCTTTTTTATAATCACCCATGGCCAACTCATGGCGGTTGTTCTGCGAAAGCAGCACGCCTCTTTGTAAATACAGCTCCTGGTTTTGTGGAAACTGCTTAATGCTGTCGGTTAAACCTGCATACGGCGGCGAGCTCAATATTTTTTCTGCCGATTCCTTATCCCTGGTGCCTGAATTGCAACTGCATAACCAACATAATAAACCTGTCAGCAATAAACCCTGTAAGGAGAACCATCTTTTCATCTGCGTTATATATATTTTTTTCAAAGGCCGGCATGTTGGATGAATATTATGAAATACTTAAATATCCATGCCCGATCCAGGGCAAAACTAACCGATTTTTATAAAGTACTTATGACAATATTCTGACATGCAAACTATTTAACAAAATTATCTTCATTCTTATCTGGTATAATACCTTTAAAACAAGGAATTACCCGCTTGTAAAACCAATTGTTTATGACAAAAAAATGGATGTTGCTTCCGCTGCTGACTGGTTTAACCGGTATTTTCATCACCGCGTTTAACCATACGCCATTGCCATCGTTAGCTACTTTGCAACAAGCCGACACATTGCTATATCCCGAAGAAAAGCATTTTAAGAACATACAACAGCTAACGTTTGGCGGCGACAATGCCGAGGCATATTTCAGTTACGATGGTCAATGGCTCGTTTTTCAACGTACCAGTGCTAAAGACGGCATACCATGCGATCAGATATTTGTTGGAAAGATACCAGCGCCGGGCTCACCTTTTCAATATAAAATGGTAAGCACCGGAAAAGGAAGAACTACCTGCGGCTTTTTTACAAAAGACGGAAAGCATGTTATTTACGCCTCTACGCACCTGAGCGGCGATAGCTGTCCGCCATTGCCCGACCGGTCGAAATATGGTAACAAATACATTTGGCCGTTGTACAGCAGCTACGATATTTTTATGGCCGACCTTAATGGAAAGATCGTTAAACAACTTACGCACAGCAAAGGATATGATGCTGAAGCAACACTTTCACCCGATGGCAAAAAAATGATCTATACCAGCGTTAAAGATGGGGATATTGATCTGTACATGATAGACCTGCAAACTGGTAAGGAAAAAAGGATCACCAACACGCCGGGGTATGATGGTGGTGCCTGGTTCAGCCCGGATGGGAAAAAGATCATTTGGCGCGCTTCACGGCCGCAAACACCCGAAGCAGTACAATCTTATAAAGAGTTGCTGGCTGAAAACCTGGTAGCGCCTACGCAAATGGAAGTGTATATAGCCGATGCTGATGGCAATAATGTGCACCAGATTACACAATTGGGACAAGCCAACTGGGCGCCGGCTTTTATGCCCGATAGCAAACACATCATCTTTGCTTCTAACCATGAATACAAAAGAGGCTTCCCCTTTAACTTATATACTATGCAGGAAGATGGCAGTCAGTTGCAAAAGATCAGCCGCGACAAAGGCTTCGATGCCTTTCCTATGTTCAGCCCCAATGGGAAGCAGATCGTTTTTTGCAGCAACCGCAATAATGGCGGAACCCGCGATACAAATATCTTCATTGCCGATTGGGAAGAATGATAAAGATCAAAAGATATTGATAGATAAGCGGTAATCAGGAATCAAATTTGAGATTTCCCTTCTCCACCATTAGCTTTGCGGCCAAATCTCCAATATGAATATTTTAGTTATACTACATAGCTGGCTTCGTTGGATACTGCTGATACTGTTATTGGCATCTATCGTAAAAAGCTATTCGGGTTTAAGCAGTAAAAAAGCATTAACAGCAGGCGACAAAAAATTATGGTTATTCACCATGATCTCGGCCCATACCTCATTGCTGATCGGCCTCATCCTTTTGCTAATCGGTCGCTTCGGCATATTAACTGTAACGCTGCCCCCCGGTACCAGCGTGATGAAAGATAGCTTTTTCCGTTTTTATTGGGTAGAACATCCTTTGATGATGATCATAGCTATTGTATTTATTACTATCGGCAGAGGACAGGCAAAGAAATCAGTCCCCGATCCGGTTAAATACAAAAAAGCATTCTGGTTCTTTATTATTGCGCTGCTATTGATCTTAGTTTCCATTCCCTGGCCTTCCCGTGAACTTATTGGCCGGCCATTGATCCCGTAGTAGTAGAATTTATAATACGACTTCCCAAATTATACGAATGCCATCCCGATAAATCGGGATGGCATTTTTCATTTCTTGCCTGTCATATTTGCATATTGTCTACTATGTCTCCTGGCTGGCATCAGTGGTGATAATACTACCAAGGGGTTGAAAGGCTTTATTTTCAGGCTCAAACTGCTTCTATCTGCCTCATTTCAATTCATTTATCACAATTCATCATAGGTATGTAACAAAATGAATTACAACACAATAATAGGTTTATGCACACGTTTTTGGATGCGGTGCAAATTGAACCTTATACCGGAGCAGGACACTACAGGACATTCGTTTGATGTAAATACGATACGTTTGTGCACCCAGAACTGAATGGAAAAACCGAAGGCCGCGAATACGACATCCTAAACTTTCCGTATTAAAAAGTGGCTTTGTATGTTCTATCGTATATAGAAAAACGATATGCTTTTTTGCTTGCTCCAGTTGAATAAAATACCGTAAAACTTATTGGTACTGAATTTATAAGATCAAATATTTCGGCAGACTTTTTGAATTTCATACATAAACGTTATCATGACACTTAACACCTTGGCGAGAATCCGTACTGGCGTTTTATTTTTATGCTTACTATTCTCCTGTTCGACCCTTTTTGCACAAAATCAAACAATCCATGCTGTTTATGCAGGTACTGCGTATGAGTATGATCAAACTTCAGATGCCGGCGAAATGGTAAGAACTGATTATGTATTTTACTTCAGACCTAATTCATCTTTTTGTAGCGGATTGGATAAAGCAGACTGGCAAAAGCGGGTAGACGGTACTTATTCCATTACCGGAAACCAGCTGAAAATGAAATTTCTGAGTGATGGTTCTGAAAGAATAATCCTGTTAAGCGTTACCGGTGAAACCGGACAATCTGGCGCTGCTACTTTTGTAAGACTGAGCGTTACCAATACAGTGACCCCTGGATTTTTCAAATATGTAAGATCAAGCGGTAAACAGGATGGTTTTTATTTTACCGATGGCAAATTCACACGTACCACCAGTCTTACTACTGTATCTGGAGGAAGTAATAACACCGGCGATAAAGGATCTTATACCGTTACCCAAAGTCAGTTAGCCCTTAAGTACGATAACGGTCGCACCACTAATTACAGCTTTTTTAGCAGCAATGACAAAAAATCAATTGTTGTTATTAATGGCGAAATATATTATCTCGATGAAGAAGAACAGGCTAAACATGAGGGCGAAGCGAGACCTGCAGCAGTTGTTAAACAAGCTGATGCCCTGGAAGCGGGTATGAATTTGTTGAAACAAACCAACCAGGCCCATGGCGGTAAAAGCCTTGATAACCTGACTACGTTGAAAGCGGTAATGAATACCAATAACCTTACCCTTACAATGCAGGCTGATTATACCCGCCAGATTGTACGACTGGAATCATCTTTACAGGGCAATACCATCCTGTTAGAGCAAATGGAAGGAAACAGCGGCTGGAGCTTTGATGGTAATGGTTATGCTACCCTGTCGCCACAACGTGTTACCGAATTGAAACGTTACCTCTATTGTGGTTTATTAGGATTAAAATCAGATAACCTGGCCAAATCAACTGCTACCATGCAAACACAGCAATATGACCTGTCGTCGGTGATGGTGATGGTAAACAGCATGCGCGCCGGTTATATTATCAACAACAAGAACAACCGCCTGGAAGCGCTGATCATGGTTGATCCTTTAAGCGGTACTACAACCTTTACTTATTCAGACTTTAAGAAAACAGGCAGCATCCTGTTACCGTATACAGAAATTATGCAGTCTGGTAAACACGCACAAACTATTACATACGAGAACTACGATATAAACCCAACGTTTTCGGCTAATACCTGGGCGAAACCTAAGTAAGCGTAAAACGTTAAGTCAAAATACCAGGCCTTGAGGAATTAATCCTCAAGGCTTTTTCTTTTTAATTACGCTACCTCTTACTTCAGACCTCAGACCTCAGACTTCCAACCTCCGACTTCAGAATTCAGAAATCCGTAACTTGCCGTCCTGAACTGCAACTATGATCACATACAATCCTAAAGACTGGTTTACCTTTATTTTTCGATTTCATAAGGCCGATACCCTGCGCCAACTGTCCCCGCTTATCATTGGCATTTGTGTATACTGCTGGATCGTTGCTTTCCTGGAATTGAATGTTTTTAAGTTATCTGAGAACAGCCATGTAAAGAATATAACCGCTATGCACACGCTTCTCAGCTTCGTAATTTCGATGCTGCTGGTGTTTCGTACCAACACCGCATATGACCGCTGGTGGGAAGGACGTAAGCTATGGGGCTCGCTGGTAAACAACAGCCGTAACCTCGCTATTAAATTGCACAGCATGCTGGGATTTGAAGATGAATCGCACCGGGCTTTTTTTAAAAAGACTATTCCCATGTATGCCTCTGTGTTATCGCATCACCTGCATGCAGAAGCAACCCGCCTGGAATTGGATGAGCAAGAACATCCCGAACTGCGTGACCTCGATACCAGCCGGCATATACCCAACCAGGTAGCCTCACTGATATTTCAGCGGGTAAACAGGTTGTATGAAGAAGGAAAGATCAAAGGCGATCAGTTGATCGTACTCAATAACGAATTGCAATCATTCACCGATATCTGCGGTGCTTGCGAACGCATTAAGAACACGCCTATCCCTTTTTCATATAGTGTGTTCCTGAAAAAATTCATCTTCTTTTATGTAATGACCCTGCCCTTCAGCTTTGTCATTAGCCTGGGTTATATTGCCATACCGGTGGTAGCTTTTATTTTCTATGTACTGGCCAGTTTAGAACTGATAGCTGAAGAAATAGAGGATCCCTTTGGCGGCGATGAAAATGACCTGCCCATGAACAAAATGACCCAGAATATTAAAAAACATGTTGCGGAAATACTGAGCTAAGCCAATACCTTACTCGTAAATGGAATGAAATAACTGTTTTAGGTTTTCATTGGAAGTTGTTACAGCCGGCAATTGTTGTATTTGCTTTTCTATATTGCGGATGCGGTCTTTAAAAACCGGGTGCGTGCTTAAAAAAGAAGACGGTTCTACCCCACCGCTGCTTTCCTTTTGCAGCATAGTCATCAAACGCAACATCCCCTGCACATTGATATTATTTTTAGCCATCAGTTGCAGACCATTGTTGTCGGCTTCTGTTTCCAGCGACCGGGAGTATTGCAATTGTTTTAATGCGTTGGCATTATCCACTACCACGGTAGCTATACCCGATTCATTGCCTACGACCAGGGCAAGGAACATTTGGCGCGCCAGGTCACGGAAAATACCCCTCAGTGTGTGGCGCAACCCAATATGCGAAGCTTCATGCCCCAGCAGGGCAGCCAGTTCATCGGGCGATTTCATATTATCCAAAATGGAACTATATACAATAATATGACCGCCGGGTATGGCAAAGGCGTTCATTTCGTTCGATTCCACAACGGTTATCTTAATCGGATACCCTGTTTCGTAATGTAATTGTTTATAAAAATCATTCAGGATAACTGTTTTGCGGGGGTCAACGCTATACTGTTGTATAACCGCCTGGTACATTTGTTCGCCCATACTGATCTCCTTTTCCTTTGTAAAGCCTTTGGCCATTCGTTCACCCAACCAGGGCATTAACCATAGATATATAAGTACCAGTGCGGCCAGGATCACCCCGGAGATAACAGCCAGCTTTAGCCATATGCTGCCCAGCATGCGGGTATGCGCTTTACCGAACAGGCGATGATGCGCCAGGTTCTTTTTAAGCGCCTGCACCAATTGTACATCTCTTATAACCAGGCGTTCGGTTTCGCCCTGTTTATTGCGATACTGTAATTCGCTATTCATATCCTGCTCCTGGAAATCGATAAGATCCTTTGCCAGCCAATGCACATCCTTTTCCTGGTTTTCCTCATCGCGGTACCGGATAGAAATGGTTACAGCCGACAAAAAAATTGTAGCCTGATAAAAATGACCGGCAGCTGTAAAATAAGTAGCAGAATATGTAGTGCTCATCTTGGCACTAAATTACGAAGTAGGAAGTATGAAGTAAGAGGTAAGAAGAGCCTGATTTCAGAAAATAATAACTTATTTCAGCCCCTGGAATATTGGAGATCTGGAATTTGAGGTTTTTCATACTTCTTACTTCCTACTTCGGTCTTATATTTGATAGTAGAAACTCCTTTTCCCTACCATGAAACATATTTTGCCTGTAGTAGCACTATTCATTTGTATAACAGCCTGTAATAGCAGCAAAAAAGTAACTATTCAACCGGCCACCGAAACACCGGCCCGGCTTTTACCGGCTTTGCCTGCCTCCCAGATCAATATACCTTTCAAGATATACATGAAGCCGTTGCTGGCGATGATGGATTCCGGCACCGCCAAAGAATTCACCAACGATAAATGGCCCAATTACACCCAGTCGGGTTGCGATTTCCGTTATAAATTCCGCTTTGTGCGTTCGCCGTTTGTTTTTGGCTGCGTAAATAATAAAGTCACTATTGGTTTTCGCGGCAATTACCAGATCGCGGGCAGCAAAACAGTGTGTGCACTCGATAAACAGGTATCGCCATGGGTAAGCGGAAGTTGCGGTTTTGGCAGTGAACCCCTGCGCCGGGTTGATCTCAACATCAGTTCTACCCTTACCCTGCTTCCCAATCACCAGCTACTTACTTCTACCAAATTAGATAAACTGAACGCACTGGATAAATGCGAGGTCACCCTCATGCACAATGACATGACCGGCGAAATTCTTGATAGTATTAAAGCCTCTATAGAAACGTACTGCGGCACCTTCGACAAATTTGTTCAAACCCTTAACAACAACGACTTACTGCGTCAGTGGCGCAGTGGCGGTAGCCGTGTTATGCCCATCAGCTCCTATGGCTTTTTAAACCTCAACCCATCAGCGCTACGGGTTAGCAAATTCAATGTATATAGAGATACATTGTACTTTTCGATCGGTTATAGCGGTGTGCCGAAATTCTCGTCAGACAGTCAGCGACTGGTTACCCGTGCCCCGTTGCCGCCCATCAGCAATTCCGACTATACCGCCGGCATCAGTACTTACATCGATGCCGTATATCAATACAGTTTTTTTAACAAGCTCATGAACGACAGCTTGCGCAATAAACCTTTTGAAGTGGAAGGCAGAACATTTGTGATAAAAGATGTAAACATTGGCGGCACCAACGATGGTAAAATTCAGGTTGATGTTTCTTTCACCGGAAACCGCAAAGGCGTATTGCACCTCAAAGGCACACCCATCCTTGATGCCGAGAAACAGGTACTATCCATGCCGGATATAAGTTTCGCGGTTGACACCAAGGATATGATGATAAATATTGCCAAAGGACTGTTCCGTAAAAAGATCATGAAACAATTGGCAAACCAATCGGTGCTCGACATTGCGGCGCTGATCGAAAAAAACAAGGCCGCTATAGAAGCCCGGTTAAATCAAACGGCAACACCCTGGATGAGCACAGCCGGTACTTTCCAACAATTCCGCCTGGTAGGACTACTACCCCAAAAAGACTACATCCAGGTACAGGCATATATCCGCGGCACCCTTATGCTGATCGGCCAGCCGCCTGCCAGTATGCTGAAGAAATAGAGGTAAATTGACAGGTTGATAAGTTAAAAAGTTGATAGAGGTAGGCCAGCTCGGGAAAACATTCACCAGTTCCTCCCTTTTATTTAATTCTACCCTGCCTTCGACTTTATTTAACTCATCAACTTTATCAACTTTTCAACTCCAAAGAATACATTACAAAAAAGCCTAAAGGCATACCTTTATACTGGAAAGCTTTATTAAAAACTTTTCAAGTACCAGGCAACCAGCAAACCCATTCCTCCGTAATATCGATTGAGTTATGAAAAACAATTAGTTAGCAAAGTAAAAATTCCCGCAAACCAACACCCTTGCTAGATAACTCAAACATTTCTTCCTTACTGAATGGCTGTCGCAAAAATGATCGCAACAGTCAAAAGGAGTTGTATTACCTGCTCCGTGGGTTCGCCATTAAAATCTGTTATCGGTATACCAATGCCATGGAAGAATGCGAAGAGATTGTGAATGAAGGGTTTGTAAAACTCTTTAAAAACGTTCACCAGTTTGATGAAACCAGGCAGGAAGATACCTTACTATCGCTGAAAGGATGGTTCAAACGAATCCTTATTAATACCTGTATCGATCATTACCGCAAAACCAATGCATCGGTCAATGGGCATGTGCTTACGCATGAATCAGAAACCATTGCCGATCAGGGGGAAAACGGGATTGATAAGCTATCTTACAAAGAGATCATTGAAGTCATCCGGTTATTATCGCCGGCATACAGGGCGGTCTTCAATTTATTTGTAATCGACGGGCTTAGCCATGAAGAAATTTCACAAACACTGGGAATATCAGTGGGTGCATCAAAATCCAACCTCTCTAAAGCAAGAGATAACCTAAGAAAACTATTGCAGAACAAAAATATTATTAAAGCGTATGTATCCCCTCCATGATGACGACCTAGACCGTATGAGCCGCGAAGCTGCTGAGCACTTCGAGGTGGAGCCAGGCGCTTCTGGATGGGAACATCTGGAAAATCGCCTGGACAAGGAACTGCCGCAAAAGAAAAAACGGCGACGGTTCCTGTTCTGGCTGTTTTTTATCACAGCTACCACCGGCGGCATTGTAACCGGCATTTTGAAATATAAGCCGGTAACGCCATTGGGCAAAAACGTCCCGGGGGTAGTTACTCCTGCGGATCAAAATGCTCCTTTGCAAAACAGTAGCCCGGCGAATGCCAACACAACAAGTACTGCAAAAAATAACCCGGCTACGGGTAGCGCTTCAACGCCTGTAAGCCCTGCACAGCCATTACAAACTACCACCATTCCGCAACCGATTACCGGCAGCCAGGAGCCTGTAGCACCTGTTAGCAACCAACAACCAACTACCACCAACAATAAGCAACCCGACCCTACTACGGTATTAGCAGCAACGCCAGACAAAAACATAACAAAGCCAGCGGCAAAAACAACCAGCAAAAAATTGAAGCCGGCGCCAGGCGTTGATAAAACACCCCTTACGTTAAATTATGCCACTATTACACCCGGCAACCTGGGAAAAGATAAAAGAACCGGCATAAAGCCATCCAAACGCAAACCAGGCCAGCAACAACGCATTACAGCCGGTAAAAACAACCAGCGCCTTAAACCGGTACCGGATAACAACATAGTTCCTGATACCAGGATCACCACCGACGAAAATACAACCAGGGAACCGGTTGATAACAATACAGACCCGGCAACTGCTCAAGCAGTCAGCGATACACCGGTAGACTCGCTGAAAAAGAGCACTGTGGTTACACCAGCGGTAGCAGATTCAGTCAAAACACCTACACAGGAAGCTGTGAAAAAAGAAGAAAAACGTAAGAAAGATAAAACCAAACAACCATTGGAACTGGGGCTGATGGCCGGTCCCGATATGAGCACAGTGGCATTTGGTCCGTTGTATAAAACCGGCTATAATTTTGGATTGCAAATAGGCTACCGGTTCTCAGACCGCTGGTCGGTAAATACCGGAATTATATACACTAAAAAATTCTATCAGGCCGATAGCCAGTATTTCCACTACAAAAACCCCAACTGGAACTCGAACCTCGACAAAGTACAAGGGAACTGTTCTATGTGGGAAATACCGGTAAATGTGCGCTATGATGTTTCTTTCAATGACAAACGACGCTGGTTTGTGAGTACCGGTCTTTCTACTTATCTGATGGATAAAGAATACTATACGCTTCACTATATCAGCCCATCTGGAAATCCCTACCCTGTCAACCTACCTTCAGATAGCAACTCAACCTATTTGTTTTCTATCTGGAATCTGTCGGTAGGCATGGAACGTTCGTTAGGCAGGCATTTTTCCATTCAGGCCGAGCCATATTTAAAAGTGCCGTTAACAGGATTAGGAACAGGTAGTATGCGAATGGACAGCTATGGTATTTTATTTACCCTGAAATATAAACCCACGTTTAATACAAAGAAGCCTTTAAAAAATAAGTAGCCAAACCGGCTATTTAATTTAAATTTTGAAATTAACACCCACACTGCCGGATATCATGTCCGGCAGTTTTATGAAAACGTGAAACGGCAAACGTGAAAAGCAACCTGTACTTGCCTCGTTGCCTTGTTGCCTTCTCAAACCGCGTCAAACCAAAGTTTCTTCTCGTTATTCCAGTCACCATTGTAGTTGATGAATAATTCTTCCCCGGCCTTTATAGCCCGGATGGATTTAATGGATATAAGCTCATGCTCATAATCCATTTCGTATTCGCAGTTCGATTTATAGGCATGATTATACACCGGTACATAACCCAGCGCCATACAACACTGGCTGTGGTCATCACCCCATTCAAAAATATAATCGTGTAATAAGGTTTGGTCAATCAGTTTCCGGTCGGCCTGGCCCATCACGATCACCGGCGCAATTTCAATAACAGTACCGGCCTTCAGCTTTTCCGAAGTAAATACGCCCCGCCCCATTTCTTTGGTTGGCGCGATATACAGACAAGGTAGAATCATTGCAATATTGAATATTGAATGTCGAATGTAGAATATTGAAGGGAAGAATTTAAATGTTCAAGGAAATTTATTGAACAAGGTTCAGTAGCAGTAAATTCACGACAATTGGAAATTTGAACAGATTTGTAGTCAGCGATTTCACGTTTCATCCATCGCGGCAGACGTTTCACGATTGCCGACTGCCGATTGATCGTTAAATTTGACCCATGAGCATGGAAATGGAAAATGCCCGAGAGCAGTTCCTGCACCTGATCCGCCAGGAAGATGTATTACAGGTGCGGGAGTTTTTGAACGACCAGAATATCAGCGAGGTCGCTGAACTGATCAATGAATTTCCGGAATACTCCAGCCAGATCATTGGCAATATGAGCATTCACCGGGCATCCAGTGTATTTAAAATACTTGACCTGCCAGCTCAAAAAGCGATCATCCAGGAATTAACGCCCTTTAAAACAGCCGAGCTACTGAACGAGTTGCCGGCCGATGACCGTACGGCGTTTTTGGAAGAATTGCCCAGTGAAGTAGTAAAAGAGCTCATCAAACTGCTCGATCCCGAAGAACGGAGGGTAACGCTGTCACTACTCGGCTACCCCGAAAGCAGCGTAGGCCGCCTGATGACCCCCGATTATATTGCCGTTGAAGTAGACTGGACCATGCAGGAAGTGTTGGACCATATTCGTGAAGTAGGCAAAGACAGCGAAACCATTGACGTTATTTATGTGGTGAACGACCGGGGCGAGTTTGTTGACGATATCCGGATCAGGGAAATCATACTCGCCAATCCGCAAAAAAAGGTAGAGGAAATTATTGATAACCGTTATATAACCCTGAATGTAAATGACGACCAGGAGGTAGCTAACCAAACCTTTAAAATGAACAACCGTGTGGCCTTGCCGGTGGTAGATGACAAGGGCATCCTGCTCGGCATTGTGACCATCGACGACGTGTTGTGGGTAGCTGCTGAAGAATTCAGTGAAGACATGCAAAAGATCGGGGGTACCGAAGCGCTGGACGAACCGTACCTGGAAATGCCTATTATGAAGCTCTTTAAAAAGCGGGTGGTATGGCTGATCGTATTGTTCCTGGGCGAAATGCTTACCGCAACTGCCATGGGCTTTTTTGAAGATGAAATTGCCAAATTCGTGGTGTTAACCCTTTTCATTCCCCTTATTATTTCCAGTGGCGGTAACAGCGGCTCACAGGCATCTACGTTAATTATACAGGCTATGGCCGTAGGCGAAATTACCATTGCCGAATGGTGGCGGGTGTTGCGGCGTGAAATCACTTCGGGTCTGTTACTGGGCACTATTTTAGGTCTCATTGGCTTTGTTCGGGTAACCTTGTGGAATAGTATTTTTCATACCTATGGCACTCATACCATCCTTATTGGCAGTACTGTAGGTTTTTCACTGTTAGGAGTAGTGTTATGGGGTACAATAGCAGGTAGTATGCTGCCTATCATCTTAAAAAAACTCGGCGCCGACCCGGCCACCTCATCGGCCCCGTTTGTAGCTACCCTGGTAGATGTTACCGGTTTGGTGATCTACTTTACTGTGGCGTATGCTTTTTTAGGGGGCATCCTATTATAAATATTGAATATTGAATGTCCAATGTTAAATGATGAAGTGAAAGCCCTTTACTTCAACATTCAATATTCAATATTGGATATTCAATATTTCCCAGGTTTCCTTTAATTTCCATAAATGAAACAACTGTTACTTCTGTTGCTATTGCAACAAACCCTTATCTCCTACGGTCAATTGAGTCCATTAAGCGTAGAAAAAATAATGCGTGACCCGAAATGGATGGGCGCCTCTCC
>DASUVL010000974.1:0-3367 GCA_036379015.1 Niastella sp. | reverse complement strand
AAACAGTAATCAACGATCTATAGGCCGACAGTATTCTTCGCATCTGGAATATATTCCCAACAACTTCCTTTATTTCCGTTGCGAATTTACCTGGTTTAAGGCCAGTGATTTCTTACAGGATGTGGGCCCGGGCAAAAACATATTGTTCACGGCAACAACCGTTCAACTCAGGTTTTAACTTTTAAAATTTAAAAAACATGAAAAAGCTTATCTATTCCGCATTAATAATTTTTACACTCTTAAATATTCCATTTATGTCAAACGCACAAACTGTAACAAACATCAAAAATATTGTGATCGTTCACGGGGCTTGAAGTTGCCGCAATGGGAAAATAACATTGAGGACCTCCCGTTATAGCATAAAAGAATAAAGTTTGTTAATGTATTCATAGTGGACAGCAATCGTCAGGAATTTTTCAAAGTATGGATTTAAGAAACGTTTTTTTCATGTATGCGCGTTTTACTTTTACCTTATTTATTTTCCTGTAAAGTTCCACCTGCGGGGCAGATCCATAAAATAAGCTGACTCATAGGTAGTATTATAAAAATAATGGCGCATTACAAGTGCTCATGAAAACCAGTTGTTGGTTAATAGTTCTTCCAACTGCCTTATCTCTCTGGCATGCATGGTCTTTTTCCGTTTGGCAAAATGCAGGATGTTTTCCACGTGGGCGCAACCTTCCCAGGCCAGCCTTACGGTTTTATTTTCGATCTCCTTTTTGCAAAAGAAATCAGGCATCACAGCAAAGCCTTTACCGCCCTGCATGCAACGCAGGATGGAGCCAAAATAAGGCACTACAAAGTTGGGTTTGAAGTCGGGCAGGCAATCGAAATTGGCGAGCCAGAAATTTTTGAGGTGTTCCATGTCTGCCGCTGTAGTGAACCATACCTGCTCTTTAAGCCATTGCCGGATGTCTTTCTTTTTATCGGTCAGTAAGAGTTTATCCAACGCTGTGGTATCTGTTTCACTGCCACAGATCAACACAATGCGCTCTTTGGTAAAAGGCGTGTATTCCAGGTTGGGTTGCCGTCCTTTTTGCGGTGTCAGTATCAGATCGAGCCCTCCTGTATCGAGATCGTGCAACATCTGCTCATATTCACCGAATTTCAGAATGAGATTGAACGGTAATTTCGCAATGTGCTCTCCAAGGGTATACTCGAACGTTTCAAAGCCCATACATACACCAATGGTTGGCTTATCAACTTTGGAGTTTCTAAAAAAACCCTGCTCCACCTGCACGAGTGTGTTCATTGAATCAATGATGCAATTGTACAATATGGTTGCCCGTTCGGTGGGTTTCATCTTTCTTGGCTCCCGCTCGAACAGCCGGTAGCCTGTGTACGTTTCCAGTGATCTTAAATGGAGGCTTACACCGGGCTGGGAGATGTAGAGTTCCTGCGCAGCTGCAGAGAGGTTGCCTGTTTCATAGATCGCCTTAAATGTCCTAAGCCATTCCAGATTTAACATATACGTTTCGATTTTAAGATCATCAAATGCAAGCAGCTCGTTATCATTTATTGTTGTTGCAGCAGGCACACGGGTAGCAGCCACACGTATTCCACTGCATGTTTACGTTATTGCGTCCATTCATATAAGCCTGTTATCGGGCTGGGTAACCAGGGTTTTGCACCAGGAAGGCGTTCAGTTGTAATTCTGAACGCGGAACCGGATACCATTGATCAGTTGGCTGCCAGTCTGGTTTAATGGCGCCAAGTACCTCGTCGGCCCTGGTAACGTTCGGATTGGTGATACCGGGCCAGCGTTTGAGGTCGAACCAGCGGTGCCCCCATTCGGTGAAGAGTTCTACCTGTCGCTCATGTTCAACCGCACTCATGCATTGCTGCTGAGTGAGCGACCCCGGCAGGGCCGGCAGCCCTGCGCGGGCGCGTACCACGTTGAGGTCTGCGATGGCGGCTTCAATCTGGCCAAGGCGTGTATACGCTTCGGCACGTATCAGGTATTGCTCCGCCAACCGCAGTACCGTGTAATATTCGAGAAGCATGGAATTATTTACGTGTCGTTTGTATTTATTGGCTGTGGTATAGGTGGCGCCTGAAAAAATATTGTCAACAACCCATGATTGCCGTCGCAGATCGCCCGGTTCAAAGGCTGCCAGCAGTTGCGGGGTGAGGCTGGTGGCAGAGAGCAGGTATATAGTTGCATCTCCCACAGCTACTGTTTCCCTTGACGTGGTTGTAGGTGGCATCAATTGCCAGATGGCTTCCTTAGTCCCGGCCACAAATGCGGAAGCAGGCGGGGGCAAAGGGAAATACAGGTTACTACCGATGACGGTTGTTGCCTGTGTAATGGCATCGCTGTAGCGACCCTGGTATAAATAAACCCTTGCCAACAGCGCGTTGGCCGCCATAAGATTGGGACGGCCCTTGCTGAAGCTGGTGGGATACATATTGGTCAGTAATCCCTGGGCCTCCTTCAGATCGGATATGATCTGATCGTACATTTGTTGCCGTGGTACGCTTTTGGCCGTTTGATTTACATCTACATCGGGGCTGGTGATGAGGGGGATGGCATCTCCCCATATATTAACGAGGTAAAAGTTCACAAAGGCGCGGCAAAAAAGTGTTTCACCCAGTAACTGACGGTGCAGGGTGGCACTTAGCCTGTTGGTAGACTGAAGCCCCCTGAGGCAGGTATTGATCATTAACAGGCTTTCGAATCCCTGTGTCCACATGGACTGTACATCGGTATTGGTGTACAGCAGTGAATCGCGTGCGAAAAGATCGAGGTATGAATTAGATACTGCCTCATCTGCAGAGCGTGCGGCGAAATACGAAAGACCGCTCCATTCGAAGAAGCCGTGCAATACCATTCTGTTGTATATGCCAGTAACGGCTGACACGGCGGATGCACTGTCGTTGAATGCCGCGTCGATACCGATCTCATTAGGTGGCGTGGGCACATCCAGCAGTTTGTTGCAGGCCACCAGCCCAGCTGACAGCAGAAGGATAATGAGCAGCTTACATCGGATGGTTGTATTAGTTAGCATATACGTTTTTTACAGGTTGATGGTAAATCCGCTGACGAACACCATTCGCAGCGGGCGTTGGGTGGTAAGGCCGGGTTGCTCCGGATTGGTTCCTGTATATTCAGCCAAAGGGAGCATCAGCAGGTTCTCGCTCCTGAGATAGAAACTGAGACCACTGATACCGGCCTTCTTCAACACGGCCTGCGGCAGATCATAGTTGAGCGTTGCATTTTTCAACGCCAGGTAAGAGGCGTCGCCCCAGTATCTATCCAATTGTGAATAGAAGTTGCTTACCTGCGCGGCATGAAAGGCCCCGCCGATGGTGGCATCTGACGCACTTTGCCAATGCCTGTCATTTACTACTGAACGTGGTTGATTGC
>DASUVL010000973.1:0-6782 GCA_036379015.1 Niastella sp. | reverse complement strand
TAAGCATCAGGGCGTTTATCAACTGGCCCCACCACAATAGCATGATGTGCCACTGGAATTCGAATAGCACCAGCCGTCCTGTCCATTTTGAAGCAAACAAGGATCGCCGACGAGGCAACTACTTGTTATATCGGAACAGCCGGTAGCACTGCCTGCCATGATCTTCTTCATTTCAGCGCGGCTCAGTTTTCCCTGAATATTTGCCAGGCTTAATTTTTTTTGATTCATAAACTTTACGTTTTTGCTGTTAGGAAATGTTGTTAATGCCTGCAGCTTTAAGCGTCACAGGTTTTGGCTGCCCGGCATCCCGGTTGCGCATACCGGGTAGCTCAGCCGGGCTTTTCTTCCGGTGAGCTACTCCAGAAGAAAATATTTTAAATCGGCTACGTCGTATGTTCTTGGAAGTTGATACCCGTTTATAAAAAAGGTGGGTGTAGCGGTGACTTTCATATCTGTGCACCACTGGTACATCGCTTGTATCTTTTTATCCTGCTTTTGCAGTTGCCCGTTCACCGGGTATTTACCAGCAAAAACCTCATAATCTTTTTTATCAGCCAGGTACCAGTCATCCAGGGCCTTTTTTATGGTGCTCTCATCACTTGTTTCTGCAATGGCCATTAAATGCATGGCGGGTTTCGTCATGGCTTCATCTCCAGTAAACCCTGTGAAAATGATCTTAGCTTTTAGATCAGGCATTTCTTCAAGCAGCTTCTCCATCTGAGGGTGCGCTTTGGAACAGGGGCCGCAATAAGGATTACAAATTTTTACTAATGTGTTTTTTGCTGTGGGAATTCCTAAATCGATACCCAGGTCATCAGGGACGCTTATCGGCGGTTGTTTCCTGAGCATGGTTTCAAAAATCTCTGCATCGAATTTTATCCTGAGATAATCACGTTTGTCGTTCTTTGCACGCTGAAACTTCAGGACGAATGGTTTAACGGTAAACCAGCAAAGCACAGGCACCGCATACAGCAATAAACCTTGCGCCAATACACGTACATCGATCGCCGGCCATGAGTTGTACAATTGATTCACCAGCACATTAGCAGCGCCCGCCACCAGCAGCGCCTGTACGATCAAACAAAGCACACACCATTGCTTTGCCACCCGCCACTGGTAATACACGGAGAATACCGGGTAAGGCATGGCCAGGATATTCAACAGGGCTATCAGCGAAATATATACCGGCATATTCCCTCCAGCGAGTATCATGCAAAGCAGGGCGCCGGTAAAATAGAAAAAACCAACCTCGCTCCAGCTAAGCCAACGAAACGCTTTGGCTGCTTTACCTGTAAGTATGGCTGCACAATTCCCTTTTGCAATACCGGTGCACACCTTCTTCAATAAGGGATTATTCCTGTCTGTTTCATACCATAATAGTAATGATGTAACGAACACACCGGTCAGCGTAATAACGTACTGCAAAATGACGCCTGTTGCCGGAAAGGAATTTTCATAGACATCATTTTTGATATTTGTCCAAAAAAGCAAAGTGGCCAGAAAAGCCATAACAAGAATAGATGCACCGGAAACCAGGGTAGCTACGGTTTCCTTTCGTTTAGCAGCTTTATAGTCCGGCTCACCGGAATGTACATTTGGCTCCGCAATAAGGTAAAAACCAGCCCAGCTCTGCTCCTTTATAAAATCACTCGTGGTACTGGTTACTTTCTTTCTATAGTTACTGTCAAGAAAATGAACGTATTTATCATCTGCTTCTGTAACAACTATAAAGGACGCCCCTTCTCTTCTGGTTAGAGCAATAAACGGCACCGGTAGTTGACCAATATCCGCAGATTCTATCTTTCCTGCCCCATTGGGCAAATTCCATCTACCGAGGGCATCACTGATGCTGAGCAGGCTGGTCTCGTCCGGATGATTCTGGAGCGTTTCGTTTACTGTGGAAGCATTTACCTTTACACGCAGGTGGCGAAGAAAAGCAATCGTAGCTTTTACGTGGGATTCGAAAGCAATGAACATAGTGATAAAGTTTACCTACTTAAAGTTATTCTAAATTTATTCATCATCCGTTGACAGTTAATATTCGTGCAGTTTTTGACCATAACCGTGTAGTTTTCGGCTATAACTGTGCTGCACATGTCCTTTCATTGTTTCAACAAGTTTTTTTGCAGCCATTAGCGAGTCACCAATTACGTGATGCATATCCATGTAACGGTAAGTCGCAAGCCTGCCCAGAAAAGTATACTGCGTCAGCTGCTTCACTTCCTCATTGTATTTCTGCAACATCTCCATATCGGGCTTCAGCCGTTTGGGATAACAAGGTGTGTCTGCCGCTGTGGTTTCTTTACTATACTCTTTGAAATACACTGTTTTATCATGATCTTCCCATGCGGTAAAGTGCTTATGCTCATGGATCCTCGTGTAAGGGACCGATTCTTCAGAGAAATTAATAATAGCATTGCCCTGGTAATCGCCGTTTGCAATATGCTTTTCGAAATACACCGTTCTGTAAGACAGACGGCCATGTTTGTATTCAAAAAAGGCATCAACCGCACCGGTATAAATGATATGATCAAAACCTGATGTGTCGAAGTCCCTGGTAAACTTTGTATTCAGGCTCACTTCAATGGACGGATGATCCAGCATCCTTTCAAATAAGCTGGTATAGCCATCTACCGGTATCGCCTGTATTTCATTATTATAATAGTTATCGTTATAATCAAATCTTACCGGCAGCCTTTTGAGTATGGAAGCCGGTAATTCTTTCGGCTCACACCCCCACTGCTTTTTCGTGTATCCATACAAAAAAGCATAATACAGATCCTTTCCCACAGTTTTGATCGCCTGTTCTTCAAAATTGGCCGGTTCATCTGGCGACCGGTCACAGATCAGCTGCAAAAATATTTTAGCTTCTGCAGGACTGAATGCCTTTCCGTAGAACTGGTTAATGGTATGCAGGTTGATAGGCATCGAATACACCTGCCCTTTATACACAGCCTTTATCCGGCTAATGAAAGGTTTGAATGTGCCAAACCGCTGAATATATTCCCAAACTTCCAGGTTATCGGTATTGAAAACGTGCGGGCCATAGGTATGTACCATGATGCCTGTTTCCTCATCACGTTTTGAATGGCAATTGCCTCCGATATGGTCACGTTCATCGATCACCAGAATTTTGCAATCGATGCTGTTGGCAAGCCGTTCCGCCATCACTGCCCCTGAAAAGCCGGCGCCAATAATCAAAAATTTTTTCTGATCGCTCATTGGGAAAGTTTTAATGATCAGGACATATCATTCCCTCTTCACCTGGCAGCACAGCCAGGCGACCGACGATAATAACAGTGGTGCCTTTTTACTTTTCTCTATCCTTTCCGGAGATCATGAACTTGCAGCATAGCTGCTTTTGCCAGGGACGGACTCATGCATCAGGTGATAAGCGGCTATTACCTCTTTGAAAAAATCACACAGTGCACCGGCATGAGAGTCAAACGCGAACATACGTCTGCTGCTCCATATATTGTTTCTTAGCCGGGCCATATGATCTGTATCATATAATTTGTCGCGGAGTTCTTCAACTGAATTGAAAAACACGCCAACATCCAGTTTCTTTGTTAGTTTCTGCGTGGCCACCAGGTGACTGGAATTATCTTTTTGTATCATGGGCAGGCCGGCGACAGCCATGGTGGAGATCCTCGCCGGATAATTCAGGTCATCCCAGGTGGCCTTTTCAATATCTCCCCCATTACTGCTGTCAAATACATGCAGCCAGCCGGCATCGTATTGGGAAAGCTCAGCTACCCAATCCCGGGGAAAACAGCTTTCATGATAATGTATTCTTTCAGGGGAATGCATTGGAGTTTCCTCACCATAATAATGCAGGTGTATTTTATGCGCGTTCAACTGTTGAACGAGGGCCGGCGTAATGCCAATTGGCCGTCCACAAATCACCGTGTGAATTTCCCTGTCGGTACCCGATAGCAGGGGTTTCTTTTCTCCATCGAAGTATTCCATTTTTGGCAGATCGCCATCCATTATGAAAACGGGGACATGCAGATCAACATATTGTGAGAACCAATTCCTGCTTTCTTCATTAATAAATATGGCGCCATGGCAGTTCCTGTAAATATAGATCAATCTCTCCCACAGGCCCATTTCCTTTACAAAAGAAGGGCCTTCTTTAAAGTGCCAGACCACTGGAATGTCTAACTGCTGGCTGACCACGTCAAATACGATCGGAAGACCGGGCGAATTCAGCATAGCATAGATGATATCAGGCTGAATAGTTTGGATGTCTTCCACCCAGGTATACGGAGACAAAGTTTCGATATTGCCAAATGGCAATGGGCCAATGGTACCTGGTGTATATGTCCATAATCCATACAGGGTATGCCCCATTTGTTCCAACGCACAAATTCTGTCGGCATTAAAAGACAGTTCTCCTACCAATAAGATCTTTAGTCCCCGGTTGGATGTAAGTTTGGGATAATCAATACGTGCATATATTTTTCTTTCATCGATGTGGGTGCCAATACTTGGTTTAAAAATTACAGGCCCCGACACCATGTAATGATATTTATATAGATTAATACTTCCTGCAAACGAAGATATGATCCTCTTACTCCGCTGATCGGGATGTGAAACCCATTCGCAGGTCACTTCCATAGTTGGGCAAAACCTGCCCTGTTCCTTTAGCTTATTCCAATACATGAGGTTGAGATCATCGGTGATGAACTCATTACTTTCTACCCACTGCCCGGCAATTTTACGATGCGTTACCTGTACCAGTTGCAGGTATTCGTCCATTTCATAAAATGTAGATCCCTTCCTGTTCCCATAGCCGCTATCCGAATTGCTAAACGCGACACCAGCATACACCGCAATACAATCGGGCTCACGTTTTATGGTATTAATTATTGATGAGAGATGGTTCTTATAATAAATATCATCTGAAGGCAGATATGTAATGTATTCGCAAACAGCCATATTGATGCCCGTGTTCAGGGCATTGCCGAGCCCTTTATTTTTTGAATGCTTCGTATACCTTATGCGGTCATCTGACAGAAATGGTTGTACGATGTCTGCCGTATCGTCGTTGGAGCCGTCGTCCACAATAATCAGTTCCCAGTTTGTAAATGATTGACCTAAAATGCTTTTAACAGACCTTACGATAAAGGAGGATTGATTATAGGCAGGCATTATAACGGAGATCATGGGATCACTACCCTCCTTTAATGATTGGGTCATGATAAAGTTTAAATGAGTGACGAAGCTTTTAAGCAACCTAAGATAACCCAAATAATTTATCGTATTAGCACGATAATTTTTTTAATGAAAATTTTCTCGTCCGCTAACAGTTTAGCAAGATCCCTTACTGCATCTTTTCATTTTTATGGAAAATTTGCGCTGCCTTTATCTTAAAAGAAAATCAACATGAAGTCTTTTATATTGATACCATATGTTTTATTGATGGCTCAATGCTCCTATTCGCAAAAAGTTTTAGCAAACATGGCGTTTTAGATCTTTACTTAAATTTCAATTATTCGTTCGGATCAATTTCAAAGCTATTTCGACAGAAGGGGATAACTTCAAAATATATTATCCTGGGTTTTGCCGGCGGAAAAATGAAGGTCAGTGCTTACTAAATAGCATGTTGTCACCTAAACTTTTTGGTAATTGCAAAAGTAGAAACTTGATCAAAATCATTTAGTTTTAACGATTTCCCAACGGGTATAAGAGTTAGAATTATACTTAACTAATGAATAAAATTTGCTATTTTTACTTAAAGCATATATAATATAAGCTATGCAAACATTTACAGTTGAAATAACGAATAATAATGCTTTAAAAGTCCTGCAAGAACTCCAAGAAAAGCGTTTTATAAATATCGTTGCCCAGGTAGATATTGATTCTCCGGTGTTTCCAGGTAAGCCATTAACCTCGGAACAATTTAAGGAGTTAATACTGAGCCGTGAAAACGGGCCCAGCATGAGTTTAAAAGAAGCCAAAGCAAGATGGGCAAAAAAGAAAAAACAACTGCTGAAATCCGCAAAATAAGAGTCCTTGAAAAGGCATTTCAGGATATAGAGCAAATCACAGACTTTATTGCCATTGCCAAACAACAGCCTTTAAACGCTGTAAAGGTTGCGGGATCCATATTTGCAATGATAGATAAGATTGGGCAGAATCCATCGGCTTATAAAGAATGTGAGCAAATACCAACTAAGACAAAGTTGTACCGGCAAGCAGTCTGCCAATCATGGCTTATTATTTATAAAATAACGAATAAGGAAATCATCATTCTTGGCGTTATTCATAGCGCCCGCCACCCATCAAGAATAAGGGCGCTACGAAGCAGACCCGCATTAAGTTCGTGAAAAATCCCCGCAAAAGCATATCCTACTTTCGTTCCATTACCGTATCAGCATCACCGTCCCTTTTACCACAATGGGTTTGCCCTCATTACAGGTTACTTCAGCGATGTACACATAAGCGCCGGGATCGGCAGGCCTGCCATTGAACATGCCATCCCATCCGAATTTACGGTCGCCTGGTAAAAAGTTCCCGCGTCCGTAGACCAACTGCCCCCAGCGGTTAAAGATGCGGAAGCTTTTCACGCGCTGAATACCATAGCCTTTTATGTTGAACACTTCGTTCTTTCCGTCGCCATTTGGCGTAAACGCATTGGGCATATATACCGCGCCTTTGCCGCAGGGCACAACAATGCGCACGTCGTCTTCAGATTCACATCCATATTGCGTGGTCACGCGCAGGTGATACACGATGTCGTTATCTGCCACAAACTGCGGTGCATTGCAGCCGGTGCA
>DASUVL010000972.1:0-7241 GCA_036379015.1 Niastella sp. | reverse complement strand
GCTGTTCGACAGAACAAAGGATGGCCGCATTTTACAGCGAAATTTCGGAGGACATAAATATCCGCGCCTGGCGCATGTTGGCGACCGTACAGGACTGGAAATGATCCGCACCTTACAGGATTATGGCATTCACCAGGGTATTGACGTACACATGGAATGCACCATTATAAGTATTCTGAAAAATGGTGCGCAGGTGGCAGGTGCTTTTGGATACGAGCGTGAAAAAGGCCGGTTTAAAATATTTGGCGCCAAAGCAATTGTAATAGCCACAGGTGGCATTGGCAGGGCGTATAAAATTACCAGTAACAGCTGGGAGTATACCGGTGATGGGCATTCCCTGGCATACCACGCAGGCGCAGAACTCATGGATATGGAGTTTGTACAGTTTCACCCTACTGGTATGGTGTGGCCGCCGAGCGTTCGCGGCATTCTGGTCACAGAGGGCGTTCGGGGCGAAGGTGGTATTTTACTCAACAAGGAGAACAAACGTTTCATGTTTGATGAAATTCCTGAATTATATCGCCTTCAAACTGCAGACAACGAGGAAGAAGGATGGAAATATACACAAGGCGACAAGTTGGCAAAACGGCCTCCGGAATTGCTTACCCGTGATCATGTGGCGCGTTGTATTGTTCGTGAAATAAAAGAGGGGAGAGGTAGCCCGCACGACGGCGTATTTCTCGATATCTCCTGGATCAAAAAGAAAATGCCCAATGCGGCGGAACATATCAAAAAAAAGCTGCCCAGCATGTATCATCAATTTATAAAGCTGGCAGACATTGATATTACCAAAGAGGCAATGGAAGTGGGACCAACCACGCATTACATGATGGGCGGCATTCGCGTGGATGCAGTAACACAAATGTCAACGGTGCCAGGTCTATTTGCTGCCGGCGAAGCAGCTGCCGGTCTGCATGGTGCAAACCGGCTTGGTGGCAACTCCCTGAGCGACCTACTTGTTTTTGGTAAACGCGCCGGGGAATTTGCCGCAAAGTTTGCCAAAGAAAATAAGCCAGTCAGTATTGATCATCATGAAATTGACATGATTACTAAAAAAGCCCTGGAGCCATTTGAACGAACGGATGGAGGAAATCCATTTCAGGTACAGTACGACCTGCAGGAAATGATGCAAAATCTCGTTGGCATTGTTCGCAAAGAAGAAGAGTTGCAGCAAGGGATATCAGCATTAAAAGAATTGCAGGACCGGGCCAGCAAAGTGAGTGTGGTTGGAAACAGGGAATATAATAACGGATGGCATACGGCTTTGGATCTGCAAAATTTATTAACCGTTTCAGAAGCCATTACCAGGGCGGCCATAGAACGGAAAGAAAGCAGGGGCGCTCATTTTCGGGAAGATTACCCGGAGAAAGATGCAAAAACAGGCAATTGTAACCTTATCATTTTTAAAGGAGAAGATGGACAGATGCAGGTGAAGCGTGTACCCCTTCGGGAGATGCGCCCGGATCTTAAACAGATCATTGATGATATGAAATGAAACGTCCATTCCGCCCCGATTTATCGGGACGGAATGGTAAGTTCCATCTGGCCAAACAGCAAATAATATTATCAGATGAAATTATAATGAAAGCCGATTTTCAAATATGGCGCGGTGATATTTCAGGAGGAAAATTCGAAAGTTATTCCACTGACATTGCCGAAGGTATGGTAGTGCTCGATGCGGTGCATCAGATACAGGCCGAACAAGCCAACGACCTGGCGGTGCGCTGGAATTGTAAGGCCGGCAAATGCGGTTCCTGCTCGGCCGAGATCAATGGCATACCCAAATTGATGTGCATGACCCGCTTAAGTGAACTTCCCCTTAATAAGCCGGTGCTACTGCAACCCATGAAAGCATTTCCCATTATCAAAGACCTGGTAACAGATGTTTCGTGGAATTTCAACGTAAAGAAAAAAATTAAACAATTCAAGCCCCGCCCGCCCGATGCAAAAGACGGTACCTGGCTAATGTTTCAGCAGGATATTGACCGGGTACAGGAGTTTCACAAATGTATTGAGTGTTTTTTGTGCCAGGATGTATGTCATGTGCTCCGTGAACATCAGCTCCATACTGCATTCGTAGGTCCACGGTTCCTGGTGCATGTTGCTGCGCTGGAAATGCATCCGCTCGATACGGAAGACAGGCTGGAAGATGTAAAGAAGGGTGGCGGCATCGGTTATTGTAATATTACAAAATGCTGTACGGCGGTTTGCCCTGAGGGCATTACGATTACCGATAATGCCATCATTCCGCTAAAAGAAAGGGTAGCAGATAGGTTCTATGATCCTGTGAAAAAATTTGTCAGGTTTTTATTTTCAAAACATTAAACTATCAGCCATGCCTGAACTTAAACCAATCTCTGTTGAGAGCATTCCCGGCGCTATTGAAAAAGCAGAACGTTACCGGCTACTTTGTGAACCAGTGCTTGCTGAAAGCATCTGCCTCGACATATTGGATGCAGATCCGCAGAATACCAGGGCCATTACCATTTTGTTGCTGGCCATAACGGATCAGTTCAATGCTTCTTCTTCGGGAGATGTAAACCGGGCACGTCAACTGCTGCCCAGGCTTCAAAATGAATATGAAAAAAATTACTATGCCGGTATTATCAGTGAACGGGAGGGAATGGCCATTTTCAACCGGGGAATGACCGGCAGTCATTTTGCGGTGTATGAATGGTTGAACGAAGCCATGACATATTTTGAGAAAGCGGAAGCGCTTCGTCCATCCGGCAACGATGATGCCTTACTAAGATGGAATACCTGCGCCCGCATGATCATGCGTCATAAACTGGAGCCAATCAATGAAAAATATGTTGAACCACCATTAGAATGAGCTGGCTGATTAACACACTTACTGGCTAAAACGACACGCTTATTGGCCAAAACAACGCGAATATTACTTTTTAGCCCGACTGTATTTGAAAGTTACTAATTTGAATACCGATAGAGAAAAGGCTATTGTTGCAACGTATTAAAAATAAACTGGGACCTGGACGTTCATGTTCCTGCATCCGCGTGATTTTTAGTGATATATGAGAAATTCCTTCTGTATGTAAAATTTATCGTTCAACCATATTGTTTAATCCACAGCCTCACTGTAACTTTCCAACGCCAAAAACCTTAATTGAGTATAGCCATTACGGCGCTGTTAATCCCTAAACCGCATGAATGCAAATTCCCGAACAGGAATATATATATTATTCCTGACCTTATTCCTAACCACTACTACTGTTCAGGCCCAATTAAACGTAAATTTTTCTGTTGATAAAGCAGCAGGATGTTCCCCCCTCACCGTATCTTTTACCAATAGAACAACAGGCGCTTCTGCCAATGCCATATACAAATGGGATTTGGGAAATGGCAATACGTCGGCCCTTGCCAACCCGGCGGGTGTTTATACCGAGGAAAAAGCCTACACGGTTACGCTCACTGTTCAGGATGGCAGTCAGCTAGCCAGCAAAACGGCAACCATTACGGTATATAAAAAACCGGTGGTCGATTTTGCAGCTTCTGTTATAAAAGGTTGTAATCCTGCACCTGTAACTTTTGTCGCCAATGGCCAGGCCGGCAGCGGTTCTATATCCAGTTATTATTGGGATTTTGGCGATGGCAGTACACAACAAACTAATTTGCCCTCCATTTTACATACCTATACACAGGTTCAGATAGCATCGGTCGTTGTAACGGCTACCAATAATTATGGTTGTTACAGCACGTTTTCCAAAAAGGATGTGGTAACCATTCTACCCAAATTGACAGCCAGTTTTTCTGCCGATAAAAATTTCCTGTGCAGGGAATCCGACCCCGTGCAATTCACCGATGCCAGTTCAGGCCCGGGAACCCTCAGCTATGTATGGGATTTTGGTGATGGCAATACGTCTACCCAAAAAGATCCGCAATATACCTTTAATAGAAAAGGTACTTATTCAGTAAAGCTCACTGTTAACAGTACCGAAGGTTGTACTACTACCAAAACGCAAACCAACTATCTTAATGTTGCCAATTTCATCTCCGACATCAACGTGCCTGTGCCTGTGTGCAAGGGAAGCACAGTAACCATTTATTCGACAAATAATCCGGTGCCTGATAAAATGGTTTGGAAGTTGAATGACCAGGTGGTAACTCCATTTGGCAATAATACTTTCAGTTATTATTTTAGTAGCACAGGGACCTATGCGGTTAAACTGGTGAATACTTTTGGCAGTTGCCTGGATTCTGTCGAAAAACAGGTTACGGTAAAAGATGTTCCTGATATTCGTCCTTTTGTTGCCGATATAGTAAGCCTTTGCGGGGCGCCCGCCACCGTGAACTTTAAAGATACTACACCGGGAGCCGTGAAATGGGAGTGGCGTTTGGAAAGCAATATTAATTCTGTGGTGCATTCTACACTGCAAGCGCCTGTTTACAATTATAACACCGATACTACTTATATGGCATTTTTGAAAGTATCCAATGCCGATGGCTGTTCAAATACCATTTCAAAAAATGTAAAAATTCAAAAACCCAGTGTACAGATCCTATATACCACTACTGGCGACAAATATTTGCAATCCTGCGAGGAGCCGCTCACCGTTACTTACTTTGTTTACAATCCGCAGGACATAGCATCTTATGAATGGTTTTTTGGCGATAACACTACAACTACAGAAGCTTCCCCAACCCATACATATACCAATGTGGGTGAGTATCCGTTATCATTGAGTTATGTAAAAAAGGATGGTTGCAGAGGCAGGATAGATCGGGCTATACTGGCCACCGTTTCGAAATTAACGGTAAATTTTGAAAGCCTGTACGGTACTACAGTATGTGGAAATACCCCTGTCTATTTCAAAAACACGTCAACTGGAGGCTTGTCAACTGGAGGCTTGTCATGGTGGGTTGTTGATGGAAGGTTGGAAAATTTGTCAAACAGCTGGAAAGAGGATTTGGTATACAAGTTCACCACGCCGGGAAAACATACTATAAGCCTTTTTGTTTCGTGGAATGGATGCAGCGATATTATTACAAAGACTGATTACATAACCGTATTGCCGCCTTTTGCCAGGATCGACGGCGGCGTGGCGTATACCTGTAATGGAAACAGGGGAGATGTGACCTTTAAATATACGAGCCCGGGCGGTGTGAGCTGGACCTGGGACTATGGCGACGGAATAAAAGAAACCCTGACAACTGATCAACCTTCTATTACCCACACCTATACCCAAACCGGTACGTACAACGCAAAATTAACAGCAACCAATGGACAGTGCTCGATATCTGACTCCACTACGGCATATGTACTGGTTAAACAACATCCGGTAGTTACGGCTACCAAAACTGCTGTTTGCGATAATGAACCCTTGAATTACCAGCTTACTAACCTCGAGCCGATGTATTATGCCGGACCGGGATACTGGCTTGCTTATGACGTAATTAGTTATAGCTATAATAACGGTTCAACCGATGCGGGTACTGGATGGATAAGGTCCCTTCCTTATAATGGAACTATACCCAAGGTTCAAAGAAATGCAGACCAGGTAAGGGTCATTGTGCAGGATCATTATCATTATTGCTTTGATACCAGCAATTATATCCCTGTTAAGGTAACCGGCTCCATAGCCGGTTTTGAAGTGGTGACGAATAATGTTTGTTACAAAGATGCGATCGTGCTCAAAGACACTTCGAAGTCGAATAACAGCACAATCACAAGCTGGCAATGGGATTTCGGCGACGGACAGGGCAGTTCACAAAGTGGGACTGTTTCACATACTTATAGTAGACCGGGTTTTTATAATATCTCTTTAAGAATTACTGATGCCAGTGGTTGTGGTTCCGCTACTTCTTCGTATGCCAGCCCGGTAAATGTTGTTGGGCCGCAGGCTGCATTTACACCTTCGGGTTACAGCGTGCCACTGAGCACAACCGTTACCTTTAATAACTATACCAACAATTCCGGTAGTAGCAATACTACCTATCAATGGCAGATAGATGGAGCTAATTTCTCCACTGATCATAGTCCTGCTTATACCTTTAATCAGCCGGGCCGTTATACGGTTATGCTAACTGCTACTAACCCTGTAACCGGATGTACTTCTACCGCTACGCAGGTAATTTCGGTAAATAACTTTAATACAGCATTTCAAATTGATTATTCAGCTATTACAGCTAATAATTGTCCGCCGGTATTGGTGCGTTTTAACAATACCTCACAAAATGCTGCCAGCATCAAATGGGATTTTGGCGATGGCACTATCATCGACAATGTATATAGTCCCACCCATATTTATGAAAAGGCCGGCAAGTTTATTATCACATTGTATGTGAGTAATGCGAGTGGGTTGCAACGTACTTATATTGATTCTGTGTTCATCAATCAACCACAGGCCGTTATTCAAAGCAGTGCATTGGATGTATGTAAGGGCAGCACCATTACCCTGAACGCCGTTGCCAGGAATACCGGTATTTTTGTTTGGGATTTTGGCGATGGCAGCGTGATATCTACAGCAGATACTTTTGCTAACCATCAATATTCTACACCAGGTTTATATTCTCCGGTCCTGATCATGAAACAATCCCCGAATGGATGTACGGGCGCCGCACCGCTTACCGATAAAGTAAACATCCGGCCCGATCCTGTGGTGACCATTGCACCTGCCCAACCGTTAATATGTAAAGGGGCATCTGTGCTTTTACAGGCAAGCGGTGGCGTTACATATGAATGGATTCAAGGTAATGATTTGAGCAATGTTGCCATAGCCAATCCGGTGGCTTCACCGGCGCAGACCAGTTTGTATACGGTAAAAATTACAGATGACATCGGCTGCAAAAACACAGGGAATGTAATCATTACAGTTATACAACCCGTTCAGGTATCGGTATCAGGCGATGCCGCTATTTGCCTGGGCGAACAAGTTGACCTGAAAGCAAGCGGTGCAGCAATATATAAATGGATCAATGATATCACCGGACTGAACAACATCAATATTCCCAACCCGGTGGCAACACCCGCCGTTACTACTACCTATACCATTACAGGTTCAGACGCTTATAGCTGTTTTACTGATACGGCTGATATAACTATACAGGTAAGACCTTTGCCATCAGTAAATGCGGGGCAGGATGTAGAGCTATGGCCAGGTGATTTTGCTCAATTGCAGGCCATAGGCAGCGATGATGTAATTAACTGGAAATGGACGCCTGTCGACTATCTCAGTTGCACGAATTGCTCCAACCCCGTTTGTACCCCGCTTGCAACCACTTCA
>DASUVL010000971.1:0-4244 GCA_036379015.1 Niastella sp. | reverse complement strand
ACTTTGGTCGCCCTCTGTGAGTAACGGAATGATTTTCTGAAAGCGGTAGTAACTGTCGGGCCAGCCATGGGTCAATATAAGGGGCTTCGGGTTTTTACCTTTGCCTTTGATATATTGAAAATGAACTTTTACCCCGTTTACATCTGCAATATATTGCGGATATTTATTGAGAAGGGACTCGTTCTTGCGCCAGTCGTATTTGGTTTGCCAATAACCAACGAGGTCTTTGAGGTAAGACTCACTGGTGCCAAAATTCCAACCAGAGCCCTGGGCTTCACCCGGCCACCGGGTATTTTGCAAACGGTTCTTCAAGTCATCTAATACCTGTTGAGAGACGGTTACCTTAAATTCAGTTACGTTTTTCATTGTTACATTTTTTTTAATCTGAGAATACAAATTACTCATGGTAAGTATGAACAGCGCTAAAACGACAGCAAACAATTTTTTCATTAGTGCGTGAGGTTTTTTTATAAAATGATTTAAAATTGGCTTAGTTCGTTGCTCCTTGCTGATAATTAATCCTTTTCCAAAAATCCGTTTTGTACAATTCGCCCACAGGCAGGTATTGGTCATTGATAACTACTTTACTTTTTTCAATAAAGCTGATCTTGTTAAGGGCTATTATGTAGGATTTATGTATCCGGCAAAATAAATGAGCCGGTAACTCCTTTTCAAATGAAGACAGGCTTTGCAGTGTTAAAATTTTATTACCCTTTATGGTATAAATGGCCACATAATCACGCAGTGATTCCAGGTAAAGAATTTCATTAATTTCAAGGCGAAGTAATTTGTATTCACTTTTAACAAAGATATAATCGGTTTGCTCAGGCAGTTTACCCGAAAGCGGCGGGAGCTTTTGAATGGCTTTCAAAAAGCGTTCAAAGGAAATGGGTTTCAGTAAATAATCCAGGGCATTATATTCATATCCGTCTATGGCAAATTCCGGATAAGCGGTCGTAAGAATGATCTTACACTGGTTGGCAGCAAGTTGCATAAATTGGATACCAGACAGTTCAGGCATTTGGATGTCGAGAAATACCAGGTCTGCCTCGCCCGCCTGTACGCGGTGAAGCCCATTAACCGGGTTAGTAGTTACATCTACCAATAGTAATCCACTGGTACGCCGTATAAAACCAGCCAGTACATTCAAAGCCAATGGTTCATCATCTATCACTATGCAGCGATACATATCTTAAAGAATGGGGATTACAAGTTCTGTCCAAAAAATATTTCCTTTTTTCTCTATACTGAAATGGTAGCTATCCGGGCGATAGGAAAGTTCCAGTCTGCGCCGCAGGTTCTTTAATCCAAGGCCACCACCTGGTTCCACCTGCCGGCCGGAGATCTTATTACTGATCGTTAATTGTAATTTGTCTTTCAACCGAACGGATGCAATATGTAAAGGGATCTGTGGGTCGGATAAGTCACCGTATTTTAAGGCATTTTCCACGATCGCTGGTAACAGTAAAGGCAATACCTTACATTGCAGCGTGTCCGAAGCAGCATCAATCCTGATCTTCAGGGTAAAATCATACCGCAACTGATGAATAGCAGTCATGCTGCGAACAAATTCCAACTCTTTTTCCAGTACTATACCATTGTTGCGCTGGTAAGTAACATACCGCATCATATCGCTCAACATTAGTACGGAAGTGGCCGTTTGGGGATGCTGCTCAAGCGCCAGGGAGTAAATATTGTTTAAAGAATTAAACAGGAAATGCGGATTCATTTGCACCTGCAGAAAATTCAACTCTGCCTCCCGGTTATGCTGCATTAAAGCATCTTTTTGCTTTTGGTTCCTAAATGACTCATCAAATAGAAAAAATACAAATCCGAAAAAAATTATTATAGATCCATAATAAACATTATCCAACGCATAGTAACGAAAAGTAGTGGGCGGATAATAATTACCAAAACCGAGTGTGGCAGGGAAAATGATCTCTTCCAGCAGATACCGGAACAGGATAAAAAATACAAGCAAAGCAAGAATGGCCCCTGCCAGCAGTACGCGCGGTTTGCGGTTATAGAATTTTCTGAATACTATAAAATGCGCCAGCAAAACGGTAGTTATATTAAAGGTATACCATGACAGCTTCAGCGGGTGTATTACGTTTTTCCAGGGATAATGAACACCGCTATTCATGTATCCCATCAATTCAAAGCCGACAAAGTACATAGAAAAGAAAAAAACATACGTAAGCAGGATGGTTTTCTTTGCCATACAACGAAGCTAATGAAAAACCTTTTTGAATAACTGCCGTTTGCAGTCAAAAAATGCCCGTTTGCAGATTGTACTTTTTCCTGCTCACAGGCTACATAAAATTTGCAGGTATGAAAATACCTAATAAAACAACCATCGTCACCTGGGCCTTCCTGTTGGCATTTTCTATTGTAGCCCAGTCACAAAAACGCGGGCCCGACCCGGATGCGATCCTGATAGGCCCACGGCAACAACCAGTCGTTTTACTGGTAGGCACCTTCCATTTCGCATATTACAATTTTGATGCCCATAAAGTTGCCAAAGATCAACAGGTGAATATTCTAAGTGCGCAAAAGCAACAAGAGATGGAAGAACTGGTGAAATATCTAAAGAAATTCAGGCCAACAAAAATTGCCATAGAGGGAGGGGCGAACACCAGTTACATCATGAACAGGTACCGGACTTATAAAAGAGGAAAAAAGCCATTGGACAGGAATGAGATTGATCAAATAGGGTTTCGCCTCATGGAGACATGTAACCTCGATACCATTTATGGGGTTGATGCCAGATCTTTAGAACATGATCTATACAATGGAAAAGATTCAACTGCCTTCCGGTTCACGCTTGATAGCATTTTTGCAGACTATGATTTTATAGGTGAGGACAGCATCAGTAAACGTATTGAACAATATGCTAAAGCGGATGACCAACTGGCATTGACGATGTCATTGCTTGATTATTTTAAATATACCAATTCAGATAAGATCCTTAACCGGGAATTCGGGTTCTACCTGAATGGAGATTTTACGCTAGGCGATACCAGGGGAGCCGATGCGCTGGCCATCGGTTGGTATAGCAGAAATTTAAGGATCTACCGTCATATACAACAAATAACCACAGACCCTTCTGATAGAATATTAGTGATATTCGGCAGAGGGCATATGGAAATCCTTAAACATTTATTTGAGTGTTCCCCACAGTATAAATTGATAAAATTTAATGAATTGAAATGAATATGCCCAAAAAAGCTAAACAGATCCTGAATTCCATTTCACGTTAAGCTGAACATGGTCTATATGCAATAATGGAAATGAATGTTTTAATAACCTTCTGCCCATCGTTTAATAGTTGGCAACCCAATGTACTAATAAAGGTCGGATTTGTATAAAACAAAGTCTTATTCGTAACGCCAAAAAAAATAAACGCTATTATCTTTAATGCAACTAGTTAACCCGTCAACTTTTCAACTCGTTTTGTTTAATATTCTTCATAGTTTTTTGTTGGAAGTTTTTTTTAGCAGGTTACACTACTTTGTAGGAAGCTGACCGGCGGCTTCTGCCTGCCGGGCCTTATTTTATTTGTTTAATCTTAAAATTGCTTGCTATGGAAAAAAAAGTACTGCTACTTTTAATGGGAGTGCTATGTTACTTCACATTTTATTCATGTACAAAAAACAAGGCGCGGGACCCTGAACTGGTTGTCAAAGGAGCCAATGAAGAATTTAACGCCGCTGTCTGCGGATGTGAACCGGCCGACACGAGTATTTTTGATCCCACCTGTCTGGTTGCTCCAAACGCCCGCTGGAAAGTATTAGGCGAAGGTTATAGTTTCACCGAAGGCCCGGCTGTTGATAAAAAAGGGAATATATTTTTTACTGATCAGCCTAATGATAAGATCTATAAATGGTCGGCAAACACCGGTGCCATCACCACATTTTTAACTGGTACAGGCCGTTCGAACGGAATGGCATTTGATAAAGATGGGAATCTTATTGCTTGTGCCGATATGCATGGAGAACTATGGAAAATTGCTCCGAACGGAAGCCACCGGGTACTGGTAAATAATTATAATGGCAAATTACTAAATGGGCCAAACGATGTATGGATCAATCCCAAAAATGGCGGTATGTATATAACTGACCCAATATTTCCAAGAGGTTATTGGGATGCCGGCGATCCCCGCCAACAGGGATGGCCTCCTACGCATTCGGAACAGGCCACAACTGGCAAGGGTGGTTATGTTTATTACCTGGCTCCTGGCGGCC
>DASUVL010000970.1:0-8378 GCA_036379015.1 Niastella sp. | reverse complement strand
AAATTTTCCCGGCTTCCTTTATGCGTATACGGCCCCATGGTTATTACCGGCGAAACCAATATGGTAAAGTCAGGCAGAAAGGAGACACTACTGAGAGAATCGTTGATGGCAGTGACATCACCGGTGCTATTTCCCAGGGAAGCCGCAAGATGCCCGCCGGCCGAAACACCCATGATACCTATTTTATTTTGTTGAATACCCCAGCGACCTGCATTGGCGCGAATGATACGCATCGCCCGTTGTGCATCCTGCAAGGGACCGATTTCACGCTGCGCCAGATCGGGCGAATTGGGCAACCGGTAATTCAATACAAAGGCGCTAATACCCATGGTGTTAAACCATTTGGCCAGCTGAAAGCCACTGATCTGGTAGGACAAATGATGATATCCGCCGCCCGGACAAATGACCACGGCACACTGTTTATTTTCCTGTACGGAAGGGAAAAATGCATACATGCCCGGTGTTACCACCTGGTATACTCGTTCATTATTAATGCTATCTTTTAACCGCATGCCTTTTGTATTGGGCATTTTGCCGGCCGGCCACAAAGGAATAAAATCCTGCGCCTGCATCACCACTAAACCCAACATACAGGAGACAAATAAAAAAGCCGCTTTACAGAACATGCAAAATATTTTTGACGCCGAAATTAATAACTTATTACGAAGAAAGGTGTGTTGAATCTATAGATGCAACACACCTTCATATAGTTAAGGACTGCATGTTTTCGTTCATACTTAGACAGCAGTAAATGTTCCCCTATTTCTTCACTCTTTCAGCAAGCTCCAGTTGTAAACTCCTGATGTTCTTTAAAACAACCTGTGCTATTATGCGGGCACCCAATTCATTAAAATGGGTGTTGTCTTCTTTACCCTGCGGGTAGTTGGGGTGTTCGCCCGGGGCCAGCTGATTAAATATTAGTTTTGATTTGTCTACGCCCCATTGTTGCAATAGCGCCTGTCCCTCTTTATCCAGGTCAATCAAAGGCACATTATTTTCTTTGGCCACATTGCGCACAATTTGTGCATACACATCATGGGTTCCTACTACGTTCCCTGTTGAATCGAAATTGCGACGTGCCACCGGGGTCAGCAATACCGGGTTGGTCTTTTTGCTGCGGGTATCTGAAATGTATTTAACCAGGTTAGCTTTGAATTCGACTTCGGTGGTATAGCTTTTCTTAGTTTTCACTTCATCGTTATGTCCAAACTGAACAAAAACATAATCACCCTCCTGTAAGGCGGCTACCACCGGCTGCCAGCGATTTTCCGCCATAAAAGTTCTTGTACTGCGACCATTCTGTGCGCGGTTGTCTACGGTTACCGTAGAATCAAAAAAATATACAAAGGGCATCCCCCAACCTGTCTCCGGATATGTTTTTACATCTTTCACCGACATCGTTGAATCGCCTATCAACCACACGGTGATCTTCTTCTTTGGTGGCAAAGCAAAAGCTGTCAGCATCAGGATACCTATGAAAATAATTCTGTTCATTACCGTTAATTTTATCAACTTGTCAACCCTGTCAACTTATCAACTTTCCAACTTATTTTACCAGTCCGTTCAAATACACTTCTATGTTCGTATACTGTTTATCAATTGTATAAGCAGCCGCATCGCTGGCATCGGCCTGGTTTAATTTATGGGTTGTTTCCCAGGCATCCGGCATACCATCCTCATCTTTATCCGGTGCAGCCGGCAATGACCGTAATGCCGGCCACGCATTTACGGTAGCTTCATAAGCAATACCGTGCGGATAACCACCCTGTACATCAATAAACCGGCCTTTGCGATGTTTTACATCGTTTATAATGCGTTCATCCAATGTATCTCTTTGCGGTAAACTGCAGCCCACCTGTTTCAATACCAGTTCAAAAGCTTCTTTAGCCGGCTGTGTAGTGACCGTCACAATGGCAAAGGGAGCTTGCGCTTTTGCCTGCGCTACATCATCAACATTCTTATCGCCCATACGTACACCCAGCCAGTTATTGCTGCTTACTTCATTTGATCCGTCAACATAGTTTCCCTCCACATAATATTTCCCGTAGGCGATTTTAGGTGGCTTACTCCAGGGATTTACCACCTGGTACATTACATTCTTTTTGGTTTCGGGACCACACCGGTAATAGTTGTTTACGATGTTGTAACTACCGCCTTCGCCGGCATATACATTATTTCCGCCCCAGTTATAAATAACATTGTTCCGGAAATCGACATTCTCTTCGGGTATATTCCGGATGCCATCAAACCGAGGGTTACGGCTGTTGCAATGCGCAAAGAGATTATGATGCGCCGATAAATGCCTGCCGCCCCAAATGCCACCGTACCCATGGTGTTCATAATCTTTATCACCTGTTTCAAAATGATAGCTATAATTCAATGGTTCCGAAATAAGGTTCCATTGCAGCGTAGTACTGTCGCCACTATAAACCGAAAAGGCTTCATCAGTACTCCAGCTCATAGAGCAATGATCGATGATAATATTATTCCGGCGGGTACCGCCAAAAGCGTCATCACCCCCATTGCCATCAACCATACCTCCTCTTTGATTCTTATCGCCCATGCGGAAGCGCAGGTACCGGATAATGATATTATCACCGCCTAAATAAACGGGGTAATCGGCCAAACAAATACCATCACCGGGCGCTGTTTGCCCGGCAATGGTTACGTTACCTTTTATATCAAGCTTTGATTGCAAATGAATGGTGCCTGAAACCGCAAACACAATAATACGCGGCCCTTTGGCTTGTACTGCCTTTCTAAAACTTCCGGCGCCATCATCATCGAGCGTAGTAACCACAAACACTTTACCACCACGGCCGCCGGTAGCGAATTGACCAAAACCTTCAGCCCCTGGAAAAGCTATGGGTTGCGCAAATAGAAAAAATGGAGAAATAAAAAGAAGGGCAAACAGGGGAATTCTGGTACACATATGGCGGTTCTTTTGAGATTCTTTCATATTCCGGATACCCTACTAAAGCCTGAAACCCGGAATACCTAATTAGCAAAATCGTCTTAACATAAAATCCAATGTCAATTGTAGTGAGATATTCTTTAAAATGACAGATTTCGTATGCATTTTTCTATGCAATCGTTCCCGGCAACGATGTAAATGCTTACGGCAGAACGCGGAACGCGGAATGCAAAACGCTAAATACAAGTTGTATTTAGCGTTAAGCATTAAGCGTTTGGCATTAGGCTTATTTTGGGTAATTAGGGTTCTGTATCAATTGTCCCTGATAAGCATCTAACGTTGCCTGATCGAAGGGCAACAATTCACTTTTTCCTGTTATAAAAAAACTGGCCATACCCGTGCTCATAGGCTTACTATCTATTATGCTGGTCGACAGATACGTCCTCCAGGGCAATGCAGTCCAACCCGTTGAGGTTGGTTTTTGTTTCGGCTGCCAGAATGGTTGTGCCGTGGTAGCTGTATTGGTGCCTGCATAAAATTGTATTTCTTCGCCACTGTTTTTGTAATAAACGGTGTCGGGCACATTGGCATAAACCCCGGCGCCCAATCTTATCTGCTCAATTTTGGTTCTTGCTTCACCGAGTTTTGCAGACAGCTGATTCCAGCGCAACAGATCGTATTTCCGGATGCCCTCATGGCCAAACTCCAGGTAACGTTCGTTGGCTACGGCATTAAAGAAACCAGCTTTATCGGTGGGCGTTGTACCTATCAGGCCTACATTTCCCCGGTAAGCTCTTTTTCTAACTTCTTCAAATGCATTTATTGCCGCTGTGGTTGGCCCGCCGTTGATCTCATTGACAGCTTCGGCATACATCAGCAACACATCTGAAAAACGGATCATCACCCAGTTATACCCTACGTTCAATACCGTACCTGGCAATAAAGGCACGCGCCAGTCGCGCCGGTATTTACCCGTGTTCAATTCATTCAGCCTGCGCAAAGATTTTACATTGTTTGCCCCATTTACCTGGTACCAGGTAACCGTAACATCGCGGCGGGTATCTACCGAATCAAATGCATAAAAATAATTGGGCAGCATAATGATACCACCACCGCCAGCGCCATAACGTGAGGCATTGTTGAGGTTAGGCCCATCGTAATTACCCATGCGGCTGTCGCTATTGCCATTACCACCACCGGCGCCTACTTCAAACAGGATCTCTCCCTGCGGATCATACGTAAATGAGGTTACGTTGCGCCAAACACTTTCAAAATTGGGATTTAGGGTATGCTGATCCCGGCGCGCCATCAGGTCTTCGCACTCCTTTTGGGCTATCTGGTAGTATTTCAGGTAATCGCTGCGGCGTTCGATGGAGCCATTGCTGCGCAAAGAATAACCACCCCTGAACAACGCTATTTTTGCCCGCAATGCTTTTGCCGCGCCTTTGGTTATGCGTTCATTTCTGACAACTTCTGTACGCCAGGGCAACAGGTCAATGGCTGTTGCCAGGTCATTAAGGATCTTGTCGTATGTTGAATCGCGGTCGCTCTTCGGTATAAACAAACTGGTTTGCTTATACGCGGGAACCATCGGCGCCGGTACATCACCCCAGTTGCGTATCAATTCAAACAAATACTGTGCGCGCAACGTGAGCGATTCTCCATATAAACGCCGCAGCTCTTTTTTCTCGGCATCTGTTCCTTCGGTATACAGCATCATCTGCGGTATCTGCTCAATACACAAATTGGCTTTTTCCAATCCCCTGTATAACTGGCGGAACGGATTGGTCAATTCTGCATTATTGAGCAATAACTGGTAACGACCAACGCCGCGACGGCCATTATCAATATCTCCACTTACAATACCTTCGTCAGAATCGTACGGGTAATACATGCTGATACGAATACCATACCCGTTATCGCCCTGCAATTCATCGTATACACCGATCAGGGCCAGAGTGGCATTGGGCACATCGGTAAATAGTTCAGGAACAGTGTAACCCGATTCTGGTTCTACTTCTGTATATTTTTTACAACCGGTTATTGAGGAAATAATGATCAATATGATGGCGGCGGCAATTACTTGATATAATCGTGTACTCTTCATACTTCAATCGATTTTTTATTGTTAGAAAGTAGCATTTACACCAAAAACCCAGGTACGTGAACGCGGATAGGCCGCAAAGTCAACACCAGGTGTTAACGGATCTGTTCTGCGGGCCGTAACATCCGGATCGTACCCTGAATAGCTGGTGAGGGTAGCCAGGTTGTTCACCGTTGCAAATACGCGAAAGGTGGATAGCTTTATTTTATTGAGCACCGATTTGGGTAATGAATACCCTACCGTTACGTTATTAAACCGCAGGTACGTTCCATCTTCCACTGCCCATGAATGCAACCACCAGCGTTGTACGCGCACCGGCCTCCAGATCTTTGCGTTTTCATTGAGCGCTGCCAGTTCTTTGGGATCCGTTACGCGTTGACCCGCGGCATTAATATTGGTGAACCGGTCTTTCATACTATTCAACATATTCAGGTTAGCGAAAGCACCATCGGTCCATTCAATTTTGTTGGCATTATAAATATCATTGCCTACTACAAAATTTACAAATACACTCAGATCAAAGCTTTTATAGCTTACCTGGTTGTTCCAGCCACCGGTGAACTTGGGATTGGCATCGCCTATTACTTGTCGGTCGTAATCGGCAGTGATCTGTCCATCGGGTTCACCATTGACGCCGCTGAGATCTTTCCATTTCAGCATACCGGGTTGCGCTGTTCCGTATACCCCATTATTAGCAATGCCTGCTTTTAATGAATACGTTCTGGTGGTAGCGTTGTAATCAAATTCATCAACACCATAAAAGCCATCGGTTACAAAACCATACATCAATCCGGCCGGTTCTCCCACTTTTACCAGGTAATCATCTACGCCATCACTACCCTGCCAACCCGAGTTGCGGGTCATTTGATTTACACCGCCTAAGCTTTCAATCTTGTTTTTGTTAAACGAGATGTTGAAGTTGGTATTCCAGGTAAAATCTTTATTGGAAACCGGGATAGCGTTTATCTGGAATTCAACACCCCGGTTTGAAGTAGAACCCAGGTTTTGCAGCTGGGCGGTATAACCGGTAGTAGGTGGAATGTTCACTGCCAGCAACAGATCTTTGGCCGTGTTCTTATATACATCTACCGTAAACTGCAAGCGGTTGTTGAACATAGCCCAATCCATACCCAGGTTCATGGTGGTATTGCGCTCCCATCTCAGGTCGGGATTGCGCAGGGCTATCGGCGCTACACCGGGTGTTATATAGTGGTTGAATGCATACTGACCGGTAACACCATACAACTGCAAATAAAGCAGGTTGTCGATACGGTTGTTCCCCACCGATCCGTAACCGAAGCGAAGTTTGGCATCGTTCAACCAGGAAAAATCTTTCATAAAGTCTTCCTGGCTAAAGCGCCATGATACCGATCCGGATGGGAATACCAGAGTACCATTATCTGAACTGAATTTTGACGACCGGTCGGCCCGCAGGTTAAAGGTAGCCGAATATTTATCATCGAACTCATAACTGGCGCGGCCAAACCAGGAGAAAATCCGGCTCGGCGGCTGTTTAAAAGTAGTAGGTAACGGTTGTGCTGAACCGGCAGGCGCACCGCCGGCGCCCATATTTTCCAATGCTTTTTCAGCGGTGATATCGGAAGGGAAATACCGGGTTTCAAAGGCGCTTGTCCGCATCCGCTGGTCTACAACCTCCTGCCCTACCAGCACACTGATATCATGATTTCCTTTGTAATTGGCAACCGAATATTGCAGCACATTGGAATTACTCATGGTATTGTTGTACTGCTCACCAATTGATGCCACGGGTAATGATGCCGCATTGCGGGCAGTAGGCGTGATCTTACTAAAGAAAAGATCGGTTTCAACAACGGCATTGTCATAACCGAATGTTGACCGGAAGCTCAAATTTTTTACAATGGTATAATTCAAATAGCCGCTCAGGTAAGTGGCTTTTGTATATTGCCGCCGGTATTCTGCCTTAGTAAGTATAACCGGGTTGATGGCGCCACTGGAAGCGAGATAATAAGCTTCGTCAAAATCATCGATGCCTCCTGTAGGGGTTGGCAGTTCAAACGGCCGGTAATTAATGGTGTGCCGCAAACGGTTGGTAGCCCGGGTTCCACTGTTGGTGGTACCGGCGCCGCGTATGGTTTGATCGAGATAGCGGGCATTAAACCCAATTTTTAATTTATCGTTTGCTTTATGATCGAGTTTGAAGTTCACGAGATAACGATCAAAACCCGACTCCAGCAAAATGCCATCTTCCTTATTACTGGTTAAGCTTAAATTGTAAGTAGTGTTTTCGCTACCGCCGTTCAGGGACACATTCTGATTACTATATTTCGCCCTGCGGCCAAACACTTCCTTCTGCCAGTTGATTGCCGGGAAATCCTTATAAACATTCAGCGTATCCCAAGTGCTGCCATAGGTTCGTACAAAACTGGTACTATCAGCTACGCTACCACGGCTTCTTTCATATTGCCAGAGCACAAAATCATATGGGTTCATAACGTCCATGGTCTGGGGCAGTTCGCGCCAGCCAAAGGACCCGTTATACGAAATTTGTGTTTTACCTGCCCGGCCTCCTTTGGTGGTAATAATTACCACCCCGTTGGCAGCGCGGGCGCCATAAATAGCGGTGGTAGAAGCATCTTTCAACACATCGATAGATGCAATGTCCTGGGGTGAGATCACCGACAGGGCATTTTCAACCACCACCCCGTCGACAATATATAAAGGAGAATTATCCTGGGTAATAGAACCGCCCCCGCGAACTCGAACGATGATATCAGAACCGGGCGCGCCCTCCGATGCAGTTACCTGCACCCCGGCGAGCCGGCCTTGCAGGGCTTCGGCTGCTGATGACAGGGGTACATCTTTTATCTGTCGTCCGGCCAGGGATGATACCGAACCACTTACTTTAGTTCGGGGAACGGTTTGGTAACCGATCACCACTTCCTGCAGGGTGGTAGCATCTCTTTCCATTTGAATACTCATTTCCTTGCTGCTGTCGGCGGTTATGGTTATGGGTTTAAACCCTACGCTCGACAGGGTAATACTGGCGTTGCCAGTACCGGTTAGCGGTAGTATAAAATGCCCTTTGGCATCGGTTTGAACGGCTCGGCCTCCTTTCTCCTGTACGGTAACACCAACTGCCGGTGCTCCCCGGTCATCAGTAACTGTACCTGAAATTTGACGGGTTTGCGCATTCAAAAAAAAAGGAATAATTAATAGCAGTGCTAATAATGGATGAAATTTGATCATATGGCGACTCTTTTAGGTTTGAAAATAACAGGGCCTTTCGACAAGCCCGGTTTAGGCAATCGTTTTAACCAACAGACTATTAGCCTGTGGCTCAGGTCGTAACATGGAGCAGTACGGTATCTGAACAGGTTT
>DASUVL010000969.1:0-5462 GCA_036379015.1 Niastella sp. | reverse complement strand
TTCGTATACTCAAAAATATCTGGGATGTTTACATCCGATGCTACGCCACGCAATTGGGTAGAACCGCCATTGATGCGATAGAATTTTTGCAGGGTCAATTTAATGGTACCCAGTTCACTGTTAGGATCCAGGAAACCCATTGTTTTATCTAAACCGATATTACGTTGAACAGTACCCTTTCCATAGGTAGAGGTGCTGCCGATAATAACACCACGGTCATAATCCTGAATGGCTGCGGCAAAGATCTCAGAAGCCGAAGCGCTGAATTCATTTACCATTACAGCCAGCGGACCATCGTATAAAACAGCTTTATCGCGATCATAGTAAACCTGGGGTTTACCTTCACGGTCTTTTACCTGTACAATGGGACCACCTTCAATAAACAAACCTACCATTTGCACTACATCGTACAATGAACCACCGCCGTTATTGCGCAGGTCCATAATAATGCCATCCACTTTCTGCTCTTTTAATTTGATGACCTCTTTCTTTACATCTTCAGAGCAACGGGCGCCTTTTGGATTATCGAAATCGGCATAGAACTCAGGCAGGAATATGAAACCCAGTTTACCTTTAGGCGTATTGATAACAGCACTGCGGGCAAAGGTTTCATCCTGTATGATCTCATCGCGTATCAGCGTCACTGTTTTTACTGATTGATCTACTTTTTTCAGTGTCAGGCGAACTTCTGTTCCTTTTTTACCACGGATCAGCTTCACAGCGTCCGGAACGGTATAGCCAGTAAGCTCTACCGGTTCTGCAGGGCCCTGGGCTACTTTTATAATGGCATCGCCAACGGCAATTTCACCTGATTTCAAAGCCGGGCTTCCTGCCAGTACGGAACCGATCTTGATGTTTCCATCTTCTTCCCGTAAAGAGGCGCCAATACCATAAAAACGACCGCTCATTTCTTCATCGAAATACCGTTTGTCAACCGGTGGCATAAACGTAGTATGCGGGTCCATTGACTCGGTAATGGTTTTCACAAATTCGTTAAACCGGTCGTCGTCGCTTACTTTAAATTTCAGGCGATCGTAATTTCTGTTCAATATTTTCAACACCCGGTCACGGGCTTCCTGTTCCAGTTCTACATCAGTTTTTACTACAAAACCTTCCTTGGCTTTATTCTTTTCACGGTCTTCCATCAGATCATAATAGCGCTCAAGCGTAAGGTATTTCAACCGTTTGCGCCAGGCCTCTTTTCTGTCTGCCTCTGATTTTGCATAATCCTGCTTCTCATCACTGAAGTTGGCTATTTCATCTTTTGTAAAATCAAAAGGTTTCGACAATAATTCTTTGTAGATAGCTTCCGTTTCAGCCAGCCTTTTTTTATAGATCTCCGTTACGGCAGGTACAAACTGAACCGGGCCGCCCAGGATCTCATCGTCGATCTTTGTTTCGTATTTTTTCAATTGCTGAATATCAGTTTGCAGCAGGATGTTTTTCTGATCGTCGGTCTTTTCGCCCAGGTATTTCTTAAAAATTTCCTTGCTAAAGTTATCATCGATCTTTTTGGGACTGTAATGGATCTCTGAAAGCATTTCCCCCACATTATGAAGTATTTTTTCATATTTGGTTGGAGGATTACCATTACCCAATCCAAAGCCTAGCGATTTGAATGCCAGGACCAAACCTGCACCGAGTATAAGCAAGACTATGGGTAAATTTCTTCGTTGTAGCATATATTTTAAAACTTTTGGCATCAATTCAAAAATAACGATAAAAAAGATGGGTTGTTGCACTAATAGTATAATTAACAACCCATTTTGATGAATGGTTTTAGAAAGTTTTTTTGTCGAAACTGTTTTTTTTCTATCTTTGCGCTCCATTTATGGAGGTTGTAGCTCAGTTGGTTAGAGCGCTAGATTGTGGTTCTAGAGGTCGTGGGTTCGAAACCCATCATCCTCCCTCAAATAACTCCCCGGAGGCTTTCTTCGGGGTTTTTTATTTTTTGAACCTTCATCTGACAACGGAAATATATATTTTCCCCAGGAGAAATGCAAGGTTTTATCCTTAAAAATGGTATTATGAACTTGTGGTTAATGATCATTATCCCGCTCACTTCGGCGTTTATTGGTTGGTTTACCAACTGGTTAGCGATCAAAATGCTGTTCCATCCCCAAAAACCGGTGCGTTTTTTCGGAATTACCATTCAGGGCATTTTTCCCAAACGGCAACCACAATTTGCCCGGCAACTAGGGGCATTGGTAAGTACTGAATTAGTGTCATTCAACGAAATAGAGGCAAAGATCACCAACGCTGAAAACGTCAAAAAGATCATGCCGCTGGCAGAAGAACACGTCGATGATTTTTTACGTAACAAGCTCAAGGTGGCATTCCCAATGATTGGTATGCTTATCGGCGAAAAAACCATTGGCACCCTGAAAACTATTTTCATGAATGAGCTGGAAACCATTTTCCCCATCATCATAAAAGGGTATGTACAAAACCTGCAAAAAGACCTTGACCTGGAACAGATGGTCGCCAGTAAAATAGCCAGTCTCTCCGCCGATAAACTGGAAGCTAGCCTGTATCAGGCGCTGTCGAAAGAACTGCGGCTTGCGGGGATCTTCTTTGCAACATTGGGATTTCTGATCGGGTTTGTTCAGGTTGCAATTATCATTGTGTTTGAATAAAACCGAGGTCGGAAGTCGGACGTCAGAAGTATGATAATACACGGAAAACGAAGTCTGAAGTCTGAAATCGGAAGTATGACAATACAAAGAAAACCGAGGTCCGTCCTCCGACGTCTGACTTCAGACCTCCGACTTCTGACTTCTGGCATCAGACTTCCGACATCCGACCTCTGACTTCAACCTTTGGTCCGCCGCTCATCACAATATCACCCCCCCAACACAAGTTCTACGGCATTTTTGCGTCTAATCGCTCAACCATAGCACAACACATGAAAAATATTGGATGGCTCTTTGTACTTCTTTCCAGTTTTCAGATCGCCCATGCCCAATTCCCGGGCGCAGGCGCAGGCGGAAACCGGTCCGGCAGTGGTCAGCAAATGAATATTGGTCACTTTTATGGTCGTATTATCGACAAAACAACCAACAAAGGACTTGATGCGGCTTCTGTTCAATTAATTCAAAACAAGTTTGATACCGTAAGCAAAAAAAGAACGGATGTAGTTATCGGTGGTATGCTCACCAGCCGGAATGGCGATTTTAGCCTGGAGAACCTGCCTGTTTTTGGCCAGTACAAACTGGTCATTTCGGCCATCGGTTATAAACGCATTGAGCAAAAAGCAGCTTTTGATATCAAAATGGGACCGGGTGTAGACAGATCCCAACTACTTTCAGCGGTAGACAAAGACCTGGGCAATATCAAAATGGAACAGGATGCTACCATGCTGCAGGATGTAACCGTTACTGGTTCCAAACCCATGATACAAATGGGAGTTGACCGAAAAATATTCAATGTAGAAAAAAGCATTACCTCGGCCGGCGGTACGGCGATAGATGTTATGCGCAATGTGCCTTCGATCAATGTAGATATTGATGGCAATGTTTCTCTGCGTAATGCAGCGCCCCAGATATTTGTAGATGGTCGCCCCACTACCCTTTCCATGGATCAGATACCTGCCGATGCCATTCAAAGCATTGAAATTATTACCAACCCATCGGCCAAGTACGATGCCAGCGGCGGTCAGTCGGGCATATTAAATATCATCTTAAAGAAAAACCGAAAAACCGGCTACAACGGAAGTGTACGGGCCGGCGTTGATTCACGCGGTAAATTCAATGGCGGTGGTGATATAAATGTGCGCCAGGGCAAGATCAACGTATTTGCCAACGCCATGTACAACCAACGTAAATCAAAAGGCTGGGGTCAGACCGACAGGCTCAGCTCAGTAGATGGCAAGGATGCTTATACCACCCAGTATAGCAACAGCGTATTCAACGGCGCCTTTGCGTTCGGGAGATTCGGTCTCGATTATTTCATTGATAACCGCAATACCATTTCCATTTCGCAGTCCATTGTAAATGGTGATTTCAAACCCGATAACCGCACTAACTCCATTTTTGATACTACGGGCAGTAGCATTTCAACTCAATACCGCAATACAACGGGTAAAAATAATTTCCGCAATTACGGTACACAGGTAAGTTTTAAACACCTGTTTGCGCAACCCGGTAAAGAGTGGACAGCCGATGTAAACTTTAATCAAAGTAAGAATACCAATTACAGCGATATCCGTTACCGCTCGTTCTACGATATAGATATGAAGAACCCGAATGGCGATGAAAATCTGCAAACGATCGATGGCGGCGGGGAAAACAAGTTTTTTATTGTACAAACAGATTATATAAGTCCGGTTACCGAGAATATCAAATGGGAAGCCGGTCTGCGTGCCCAGGTGCGCAATTTCACCAGTTTCCAGTATAACTTTTTCAATACTGTACCTGCTCCTGAGCTCAGCAATGATTTTGAATATACCGACCACGTATATGCCGGTTATGTTACCTACTCCCAAAAAATAAAAGAAACATTCAGTTATCAGTTGGGATTACGTGCCGAAAGCAGCGGATACGATGGTAAACAGGTGGGTAAGGATTCGTATAAAAATGATTTCCCCATCAGCTTATTTCCCAGCGTATTTTTAAGCAAATCGCTGGAACACAAGCAGGACCTGCAGCTGAATTATACGCGGCGTATTAACCGGCCTAACTTTTTTCAGTTAATGCCGAACACCGATTATTCCGATCCGTTAAACTACCAAACCGGTAATCCTGGGTTGAAACCTGAGTTTACCCACTCGCTCGAACTATCGTACATGAAAACCTATGGTAAAAAGAGCAATACTTTCCTGGCTACGCTTTTCGGAAAATATACAACCGACCTGATCTCCCGTTATCAATACCCTGGTAAACTGGGACAGTTTCCCGATTCAGTTTACATCGCTACCTACGTAAATGCTTCCACGGCTTATGCCAGTGGGTTAGAATTGATCTTCCGTAATACATTTACCAAATGGTGGGATGTTACAACAAGCACCAACGTATATTACTCCAAGATCAATGGCAGCAATGTAATAGCCAACCTGGAAAATGAACGTACCAGTTGGTCGGCCAAAATGAACCACAACTTTAAATTCAATAAAGGCTGGAGTGTTCAGATCAGCGGTGAATACCAGGGTAAAAGCGCCTTACCCGTTAGCACCAGCAACAGTGGTGATGGTGGCGGTGGCGGCGGTGGTGGTCGTGGTGGCGGACGCGGAGGTGGTGGCTTTGGCGGTGGCTCGCCTACAACCACCCAGGGTTACATCAATGCCAACTATGGTGTAGATATGGGCTTACGCAAAGACATTGCGATAAAAAAGAATACGGCAACAATTTCAGTGAACTGGAGTGATGTATTTAGAACCCGTCGTTATTTTGTGCATTCTGAAGCAACCGGTTTTGTACAGGATGACTGGCGCAGAAGAGACCCACAGGTTGTTCGGGTTAACTTCA
>DASUVL010000968.1:0-6985 GCA_036379015.1 Niastella sp. | reverse complement strand
TTTGTGGCGGAAGGCACGCAGGAATATATCGACAAGCTTTTGCAAACGCTGAAGCCCGCCGAAGTTATTTTTCAACGATCCTATCAAAAACATTTCAAGGAAAATTTCGGCGCCAAATTCTATACCTATACCATGGAAAGCTGGATCTTCGATGAAGCGTATGCTACCGAAAGCCTGCTGAAACACTTTAATACCCATTCATTAAAAGGGTTTGGGGTAGAAGAAATGCACCAGGGCATTGTAGCCGCCGGCTCGGTGCTGCACTACCTGAAAGATACCGAACATCCCCACCTGCAACATATCACATCCATTCAACGTATTGATCGCGACGATTACCTTTGGATGGACCGTTTTACCATCCGCAACCTGGAATTGATAAGTGCCGGAGTTGGTGATGGAAACAATCTGCATAAAGTGCTTGACAACACCGTATCGCCCATGGGCGCCCGTTTGTTGAAACGCTGGATATTGTTGCCATTAAAAGATATTAATCGTATTAACGAACGGCTCGACCTCGTAGAATTTTTTATTAAAGAGGTTGACCTGCGCACCAAACTGGTACAGCATATTAAACAATGCGGCGATATTGAACGGTTGGTGAGCAAGATCCCATTAAAGAAGATCAACCCACGGGAAGTATTGCAAATAGCCCGCGGATTGCGGCATATTGAAGAGATCAAACAAATATGCAGCAATACATCGAGCGATTACCTGAAGCGACTGGCAGATTCGCTGAATAGTTGCCACTACATTGAAGAAAAGATCACCAAAGAAATAATGGAGAATCCGCCGGTTGCCGTGAACAAGGGCGGCGCCATTCAAAATGGTATTCACGCCGAACTGGACGACCTGCGAAATATTGCCACCAATGGCAAGGAATACCTGGTGCAATTGCAACAAAAGGAATCGGAAAAAACAGGTATCTCTTCTTTAAAGATCGGTTTCAACAATGTATTTGGTTATTACCTGGAGGTAACCAATTCGCATAAGAACAAAGTGCCGGCCGAATGGATGCGCAAGCAAACACTGGCCAATGCAGAAAGATACATTACGGCAGAGCTAAAGGAATATGAAGAAAAGATTACCGGCGCCGAAGAAAAAATACTCGCCATAGAACTGGATATCTTTGAAAAGTTATTGCTGGAGCTGCAGGATTACATAGCACCCATGCAGGTAAATGGCAACGTATTGGCCATCCTGGATTGCCTGTTGTGTTTTGCCCATAATGCCCTGCACTTTAATTATAAAAAACCGGAGCTGCATGAAGCAGGCGTGTTGGATCTGAAAGAAAGCCGTCACCCTGTTATCGAGCGCAATTTACCGGCGGGCGAACCCTATATTGCCAATGATGTTTTTTTGGAACCGGCTACGCAACAGGTTATTATTCTTACGGGTCCGAACATGAGCGGTAAAAGCGCCATATTACGACAGACCGCGCTCATTACCCTGATGGCGCATATGGGTAGTTTTGTACCGGCTATGGCAGCACGCATTCCCCTCACCGATAAAATTTTTACCCGTGTTGGCGCCTCAGATAATTTGAGCGGCGGCGAATCTACATTCATGGTAGAAATGAATGAAACGGCCAGCATTATCAATAATATCTCCAGCCGAAGTTTGATCTTGCTCGATGAAATTGGGCGGGGTACATCAACCTATGATGGTATTTCCATTGCCTGGAGCATTGCGGAGTATCTGCATCAATCGCCGCATGCACCAAAAACATTGTTTGCCACCCATTATCATGAACTGAATGAACTGGAAAACAACCTGGCCCGCGTAAAGAATTATCACATCACCAATAAAGAAGTGGGTAATAAGGTCATCTTTCTGCGTAAACTGGCGCCCGGCGGCAGTACCCATAGTTTTGGTATTCATGTGGCTAAAATGGCGGGCATGCCGCCTGCCCTCATTGACCGGGCTAATGAAATATTAAAGGTCCTTGAAAAAAAGCACGAGGACCAACCTGCAGGAAGTGCACAAAACAATTTGACGGAACAGGTAAAACAAATTGCCACGCAAAAAGTACAGCTCTCTATTTTCGATGCCCACAGCGAAACCTTTGAAGGCATTCGTAAAATGCTGAATGATATCGATATTAACCGATTAACACCGGTGGAGGCGTTGATGAAGCTTAATGAAATAAAAGGGCTGATAAAATAATTAGCTAACGTGCTAATAAGCCAATGTGCTAATGAAATACAAAATTCCTTGCCACGCTGGCGTTTCATCCCGCCAGGGGCGGGACCGTTTCACGTCTCACGTTATAAATAACTCAACCACCACTGCGTATGTGTTCCCTTATACTTGTTGTACCATTTGCATAATGGATATAATGCCAGGATCACGACTATCCAGATAATATATACCACCCACAGATCAAATCCGAATGTCTGCGGCCTGAATAAGAATGGGGTTTGGCCAACAATATCCTTGGTGCCATAGCCCGATGCAAAAAATACGATCACCGTCAATATGTGGATCAGATAAATATGCAACACATAATAGAAGAAAGGCACGCGGCCAAAGACCTTCGCAAACTCCGTAAAACGGTTCTGTACATTTTCAAGCAGGGCCAACGCAATGAACGCCGGACCAATTGTAATACTGGCATACATTAAGGAAGGCGGATACTTATGTACATTCATGAACGACAAAAAGGTAGCCAGGTCATTTCGCTGGGTTGTCCAGGGCAAGGGATTTCCATACCCATTTATCATCCGCAACACAACAAACAATACGATTAAACCCGTCCCTATTATCAACAGCATTTTTTGCCGTTTGTGCGTATCTACAGTTGGCGCAAATAATTTACCCGCCGCATAGCCCATGAACATGATACCCATCCATGGCAAAAATGCGTAGGCAATGATCAATGTCCGGTTGGGTGCAAAGGTATAGGTATCAAAACGAGCATCATGCAACAGGTCCCAGATAAAACTTACCTCATGTTTACGGGCTGCTTCCGGATAGTCAAGTAAATTATGTCCGAACACGATCAATGCACCCAAAGCAAAAACAACCCCATAGGGCAACCGTACAGCTAACCCCAGCAATAACATACTAATACCTATCGTCCATATAACCTGAAAAATGATGAGATTATACAGGGGATTAAAAGTCCACCCCAGGGTAATCACAACGGCTTCAATAAGGATCAGCCACACACCCCGCTTGATCAAAAAATGGCTGAGGTCGGCCTTTGTTTTTCTTAATCCGATCATATATGCCGAAGTACCGGCCAGAAATACAAATGTAGGCGCGCAAAAATGGGTGATCCAGCGGGTAAAATATAATATGGGTGTAGTAGTAACCGGGTCAAGCGGGTCATGTTGAAAAGCATCGTCGTGAAAGTAATCACGTACGTGATCAAGGGCCATAATGATCATTACGATGCCGCGTAATACATCAATAGATTGTACCCGCTTTTTTACTGCAGTTAGTTGGTCCATACTGGCGTTATTAAGGGATTGTCGTTTACAATTTACAACTATTCCAAGCCCTTACAAAAAATTGCCCCGATAGCGTATCGGGGCAAATTGACCATCCGTCCCGATAGCTATCGGGACGGATGACTTGTTTTAACTTAACCACAGCGATGAAAGGCAGAGTTGTGCAACCTTTCACTATAACGTATCAAAAAATAGTGCCAGTTGTGCTTTATAGATCAAAGGAAATGTTAAAGACTGGAAACTCGTTTTAGGTGTTTAAAAAATGCTGCCTTTCAGACAAATAGCTATAAACTCCGTATGTTATTTAACGTTTGAAAATCATCTTTTAACTTATTATACAAACCAGCATAAACGTTATAATATCGCTGGTAACTGGCATGCAATGTGAGATCGGGTTGGTATTGTTGTTGAATGTGGAAAAAAGACGCCGTTTCATTGTCTTTAAAAATACCCAATGACTGCCAACCCAATATAGCTGCCCCAACAGACGATGCATCTTCGTTGTTAATTACTTTTATCTCTTTTCCAAAAACATCGGTTAGCCATTGCAACCATAACGGTGAGTTAATAAACCCACCACTGGCATAAATATGTTGTATGGCGCCTACTGTTTCATCAACCGATGCGGCCACCTGGTATAACGAATAGTTAATACCTTCAATAATGGCCCGCATAAAATGCGCTTGGGTGTGCCCGGCATGTATTCCGAAAAAAACGCCTCTTGCTGAAGCATCCCATACCGGGGCCCTTTCACCAAGTATGTACGGCAGAAAGATCAATCCGTCTGCACCAGCCGGCGCCCCGGCTGCCTGTTGTACAAATGCGGCCAGGTCACTGGCATTTGTAAATGGCTTTTGCAAAAAATGTTCTGAATACCATTTCAATAAGACCACGCCATTATTTACGGCTCCGCCTGTAACATACAGATCATCCCGCAGTATATAATTGAATATTCTTTCCTGTTGATCGTAAGCAGGCTGTGTTGTTGTCATTCGTACAGCACCGCTGGTACCTATGGTCACCGACATATCGCCGGGTTGTGTGGCGTTGCTGCCCAGGTTAGCCAAACAACCATCACTGGCCCCTATGATAAAAGGCGTATCGGCGCTAATACCCAGCTGTTGTGCATAGTCATTTTTCAGCCCCTTTATTATTTGCGTGGTGAATATAGGTTGCGATAAATGATCAGTGGTTATGCCTGCCGCCGCCAGGGCTGGCGTAAACCAGGCTTTTTTATAAATATCAAACAACCCGGTAGCCGAAGCAATGGAATGATCGATCAGGTATTGATCAAAAAACCGGTAAAAAATAAATTCCTTTATGGAAATGAATTTATGGGTAGCATTAAAAATGGCCGGCTGGTTCTCCCCAATCCACATGATCTTACATAAGGGCGACATGGGATGAATAGGTGTTCCTGTATGGCGGTAAATATCGTTGCCGGCTCTCGTTTGTTTTAAAGCATGCGCATAGGCGGTGCTGCGGGCATCGGCCCAGGTTAATACATTGGTTAACGGGCGACCGGCTTTATCCACGGCGATCAAACTATGCATGGCGGCACTGAAACTAATCCCTTCTATGGTACCCGGTAATGCTTTTATTTGTTGCACTACTTTTTCAATACAGGTTATAACAGCATTGAACAGCACTTCAGGGTCCAGCTCATGATGCCCTGGTGGACTTACCACGGGGTTATACGACATATAGGCATTGCCGGTAACACTTCCTTCGCTGGTAAAGGCAATGGCTTTTGTTCCTGAGGTCCCAATATCTACACCGATGATTACCTGCATAATATTTTACTGCTAAATGGCCCGTACTTCGAACCTGGCAGTAAGTTAAAAGATTTTTCCCACTGCCCGCTTATAAAAAAAGTGGGCCACTCCGCCTTTGGCGTATGACCCACTTCCTCTTATTTGTTGAGCAATGAAAAACGCAGCAATAGCTGATGATATAATATCTTAAATCATATCCTTCAGCTTCTCCACTACAAAATCAATTTCTTCTTTGGTATTTTGTTTACTGAATGAAAAACGAACCGTTACCTGATTGGGATTATTATTGATCGCGCGTATAACATGCGAACCCTGATCGGCCCCGCTGGTGCAGGCGCTGCCGCCGCTGGCGCAAATATTCATCATATCCAGGTTAAACAGGATCATTTCCGATTTTTCCGTTTTGGGGAATGACACACTTAGCACGGTATACAGACTGCGACCAAGCGGGTCGCCATTAAATGAAACATTGCGGATATTCTTTTTCACCTGTTCCATCATGTATATTTTCAGCCCCTTGATATAGCCGCTTTGCGTTTCATATTGTTCGGTAGCTAATTCAAGCGCTTTGGCAAAACCCACAATACCATACAGGTTCTCTGTACCGGCCCGCATATTACGCTCCTGCGATCCGCCATGGATGTATGGTTTTATTTTTACATTTTCATTAATATACAACATGCCCACGCCCTTTGGTCCGTGAAACTTATGACCGGCGCCGGTTACAAAATGCACAGGTGTATTGCGCAGATCGAATGGGAAATGCCCTACTGTTTGCACCGTGTCGGAATGGAAAATAGCGCCATACATTTTACACAGGTTGCCTACAGCATGTATATCGAGCATATTACCAATTTCATTATTGGCATGCATGAGGGTAACCAAACATTTTTCATGACTATTGGCCAGCAGACGCTCCAGGTCTTCCATATCAATATGGCCGTTGGGCAGCAGCTTTACAAAACTTAAAGCCGCTTCGCCATGGTGATATATACTGTCTACCGTGTGCACAGTAGCATGGTGTTCAATGGCTGAAGTAATAATATGTTTGCAACCCAGGTCGCGTATGGAGGCGCTGATAGCCGTATTGGAGCTTTCTGTTCCGCCCGATGTAAAAAAGATCTCTGCGGGGTGGGCGTTCAGAATTTTGGCTACGACCTTACGGGCATTCTCAATAGCCAGCCGGCTTTCTCGTCCATATGAATAGATAGAAGAAGGATTGCCAAACTTATCGGTAAAATAAGGCATCATCGCCTCCAGAACGGCGGGGTCCAGGGGCGTTGTAGCTGCATTATCAAAATAAATACGGGTAGGCTGGTTTGACATGTTCTGTTATTTAAATAAAAAAGCTCCGCTAAAAGCGGAGCAAAATTGGAAAAAATATCTGAAAAGAAATTTACATGTCATTGAATTACATACATAGCATCAAAAACACCGATAAGTAGTTAAATGTTCAAAAATTTGTGCTATTCGTCTGATATTATTTAAAAGAAGGTGATGTTTTTTGCATTATTTATACCGGCTACTATACCAGTAAAACAATCGACTTTCCAGCTATTTGCACACTTCGATCCGCCGGCTGGCGGACAGGCTCCGCTCAGCGTGCTTACCTCCCCTTTCCCGCAGCAGCGGGACTCAGAAGCTTACATAATTTACATAAACTCTTTTATATCATGCATTAAACGCAGCGCAATATTATTGGCCGTTGTTTCAAAACTGCTTTCAGCATAAATACGAATGATAGGCTCCGTGTTCGAT
>DASUVL010000967.1:0-4021 GCA_036379015.1 Niastella sp. | reverse complement strand
AGGCAATGTGAAAGGTAACTTTCCGGAAGGGTTCACTTTGCCACTTAGCACATCTGCTACTGCATTTCCTGCTTCCATACCACCAAACCACGACCATACAATGGATGGCACCCGATGAACGATGCCGGCCAATTGTACCGGAGATCCGGCAATAATAACCACCACTGTTTTAGGATTTGCCTTTGCCACTTCCTGAATCAAAACTTCCTGACCGTATGGCAGATCCATATTTTGCTTATCAGAAGATTCGGTATCAAAATCGTGATTTAATCCACCGAAAACGATAACTACATCCGATTCCCTGGCGATTGCAACAGCTTCATTGATCAGTTTCCAGTTCACTTTGTGAGTACCGGATTGACCGGCGTTATTGCCTTCTCTGAACGTAGATTGCTTTTCATACCCCTGTGCATAATTTATTTTCACCCTGGCGCCAAACTTTTGCTGCATGGCCTGCAAAGGAGTTATTTCATACAAGGTCTTTATTTCAGAACTGAGACCGCCGCTGCAATGTTTACGGGTGGCATTATCTCCAATAATGGCAATTGATTTTATTTTATCAATAGGCAAAGGAAGCAGGTTTCCATTATTTTGTAACAATACAGCCGCCTCAGCAGCAGCATTATAGGCAGCTTGCTGATGTTCGGGAGTATTCATTGTCCCTTTTTCCCTTTTTTCTACATCAAACATTTTTGTTTTAAACATTACCCGCAGCACATTCCCCACTTTTTCATCAACCACCGATACCGGAACTTTCCCTTCTTCCACTGCTTTAATCAGGGGATCAGCAAAATACCATTCGTTGTAATCTTTTTTATCGGTACCCATTTCAAGGTCAAGCCCGGTTAAAGCTGCTTTCACGGTTGAATGTGCAGCAGACCAGTCAGTCATTAATACGCCTTTGAAACCAAATTCCTTACGAAGAAGCTGCCGGTTGAGGTAATCGTTTTCTGAACACCAGTCGCCCCTGAACCTGTTGTAAGCTGCCATCACGGTATAGGCGCCGCCTTCCACTACTGAAGCTTTAAATGCCGGTAAATAAATCTCGCGCAAAGCCCTTTCACTCATGGTTACATCAACAGAATCGCGATGTTCTTCCTGGTTATTAGCCAGCCAATGCTTTACACTGGCGGCCACATCTTTTGATTGCAACGCTTTGATATACGCCACAGACATCATCGAGATCAAAAATGGATCTTCGCTCATGTATTCGAAGTTCCTTCCGCATAGCGGCGAGCGGATAATGTTGATGCCGGGCCCTAATAGAATATCTTTTTTGCGAAAGCGGGCTTCTTCACCCAACACAAGCCCCTGCTTATGTGCCAACGAAGGATTCCAGGTAGCGGCAAGGGCTGTTCCCGGAGGAAAACAAGTAGCAGAATCATTTGTCCAACCGGCATATCCCCAGTCATGCCGGTTGATCTCTGCACGAACGCCATGAGGTCCATCGCTCAATGCCCATTCAGGAATGCCTAATCTTTTTATATCCGATACATTAAATTTGGAATTTCCATGCAGCAGGCTCACTTTTTCGGGCAATGTCATCTGGCTTATGAGGGCCTGGATCTTTTGTTCCGTTGCGATATCGGCTTTTACCGATTGTTGCGCATTGGTTACAGATACCATTAATAATAGAACAGCGGAAAGAAAACCAGTCTTCAGTAGTCGTAATTTCATATAGCAATACAAGGGTTAATTGAATGCTGTAAAACTATTACGTACTGTTTGAAACAAGGGATCCGAATGTTGTGACTTAGGGTATGAAATGGTGCAAATAACTGGCTTTTACCAGATTTATTCATAAACGGCGTGTTGCTATTATATTTTTTTATGATCTACCTGGATTGCAGGAATTGAATCGTTTTAATGTACAGGAATCCCGGGTTCCCTGCAGGGAACTTCACAAATACATCGTGCCGGCCGGCGAGCTTCCCGATCTTCTTATTGAATATCTTCCAATTATTGGCTGCACCTGTGGCAGTAACAGGTATTGTAGCGATCAACTTTCCGGTTTGTATGTCATCCAGCCAAATCTCCAATTTACCGGCGGTCATTGCAGCCGCCATTACCTGAACCTGGTCTGTAGACCTTTTATCTTTTCCCAACTCTACACCTGACAACATAAACCATCCCCCCTTTGCAGTTTTAGCTGTCACTATCTTTTCTGCTCCCTGTTTTACTGTTTGCACACCATAGTAATTGCTATAACCGGCGGCAGAAAGAGAGGAGAATCCATCTTTGCACACAAACAGGTCAAAGTCGGCCAATTTGCCTTCGGCAAACAAACCAACACTTGTGCCCACCCAGGAGTTAAAGCCAGGTTGTGTTTTATCAAGTTTAAGCGAACTGACAGGAGCTCCAACCTCTATCCAGCTATTTCCGTCACTACTGTACCAGGCTGTTACATTATGTTCCTTTCTTTCCAGCTTCAGCCAAACAGGTTGGTCAAATTGATTTGAGATGCTCCTGTGCGCCGTGTCGAACTGGAAGATGATCTTTTTGCCATTATCATATCCGCTATATAGCCTTATAAACACAGTTTGATTGCCATTGGTTAGATAGATACCGGCTTTTGTTGCTGAATCGCTCGCATCCACATCAACCCGCGTAACGGCCGTGTAATAATGGTCTGTTTCCTTTTGCATCATATGCGTTCTGCCACTGTCGGGCATAAGACGCAGCCATCCTTTTCTTGCCGACAAGGTATACTGTCTCGCTGCCTTCCGGTTTAAAAAGTGCCACCAAACATTCAGGGAATCATTATCGAAATAATCGGAATGAACACTTCGCCATAAAATGCCCGATTGAGGAAGATCAGGTTTTTCAACCGGCGTGCTTACCGGAGCCATTCCCCAGGGGCGATTTCCTTCCCAAATAACCCGGTATAATGACGTTTGCCGTCCCATGCCCGACCAGTCGTCACTGCCAAGCCGTTCGTAACTTTGACCAATCGTCCACCATGTTCCATCGGCTAATTGTACCGGTGCCGAAATATGATTTGGATTTCTGAAGCCTGCACCAGGATCTGATATGGTTTTAAAGAAATGTCCAAGCCGTTCCCATTTTGTTGAATCAGCAGTCAAAGAAGAAGCTCTCAATACATACTGCCCTCCCGACACATCGCCTGCGGGAAAGTAAAAATAATACCCGTTTCGTTTGCACATTACCGGTCCTTCTGCCCAGCTGTATTGCAAGTTGGCATTGATCCAGTCAAGATTGATCACGGTGTCTGTGAGTTGCCCATCCCTGCCAATAGCCCGAATACGGTTAACTTTCTGACCATTTTTGATCAACATATATGGCTTGCCATCATCATCTACAAATATGGAGTTATCATAACCTAATGGTCCGGTTGCCCGGTTAGTCTTTACCGGTACAGGCACCGACCAGGGACCGGCAGGGGAACTGGCTTTGCAAAACCACTGGCCGTTGGCAGAAAAATAGATCCAGTAAGATCCATAAAAATAAGTAATCGCTCCCTGCCATATGCCTTCGGAAGGCTTATCAGATACCATACCTGCAACTAAGGGATAAACAATCCGGCTTATTACTTCCCAATGAACCAGATCTTTGGAATGATAGACCGGAAGATATGGTGTAAAATGAAAGCTTGAACCACAATGGTAGAAATCGTCACCGACCTTCAATAAGGTTGGATCGGGGTGATCTCCTGGCAAAACCGGATTAACGTAGGTTTTTACCTGGTTGTAATATGCCTCAGTATCAACAATGCGGTCCTGTGCCAGTAAATCATATGTGTTCAACAATATAAGGCTGACTAATATAGCCATCCGGTTACAATAATGATTCATATTCCGTACGGATAGTTTTGTTTAAAACAGGTTACAAAAAAAAATAGCTGTTTCATTAGATAGTATCGCTTTCATTGTTTTAATTAACTATAAAAGGATTGAATGTTTCCATTTTCACGCCCCGGTCGCGCAAGACAATGGTATCTTTAAAAACATGAGTCGTTGTTCCAAGATCTGCCTGATACTGCAGGTACAGCACATCTCTTTTT
>DASUVL010000966.1:0-3335 GCA_036379015.1 Niastella sp. | reverse complement strand
TTTCGATGCCAAAATGCAACAGCAATCCATTCAACAACAAATGGGCGCTATGATTGGTTACAGAACCATGGAGATCATGAAAAAGTCGGCTGATATTAAAGATAACAGGATCAAGTTCTTTTAGTTAATAAATTAACTGGTTAACGGGGCTGACAAGGTTTTTACCTGTCAGCCCCGTTTCTTTTTAAATACCAATCAGTTAACCCCGACTCGTCGGGGCAAGCTCTGTCAACGAGTTAACTTGTCAACTTATTAACATGTTAACCATTTCCGTATTACCTTTGTATCTGTTTAGTGAAAATGAGTATTATGAGTGAAGAAATTGTAAATAAGGTAGCACAAAGCCAACTGGTCACACTTGACCTGGAAAGCTATTATCCCACCGATGAAATTGCGGTCTTTGATTTGAAACCGCATTTATTCATGGAGCTGATGCTGAAGGAAAAGGAATTCCGGGCAGCTTTACAAAATAACGATTGGTCTGTTTATCAGAATAAAGTAGTAGCAGTAACCTGCTCTGCAGATGCCATCATTCCCATGTGGGCGTATATGCTGGTTGGTTCTTATCTGCAACCGGTGGCGAAAGATATCATCTTTGGCGATGAGCAAACAGCAAGGCAACAAGTTTTTGTGCAGCAGATAGAGGCCATTGATATGGAGCCTTTCATAGATAAAAAAATTGTTGTAAAAGGGTGTGGCGATATTCCGATAGGAGAATTTGCTTACCTGGCCATTACCAAAAAATTAATGAAGGTGGCCAAAAGCATTATGTATGGCGAACCTTGCAGTACTGTTCCGATCTTTAAAAGAAAATAACTAACGAAAGCCGATGCCGCAGCATCGGCTTTTTTTTTGCCTGCCACAAATAGAAACTAAAACCGTTCGCACATGGACGTAGAAATATTAGCACGCATTCAATTTGCTTTTACTATTGCCTTTCATTACATCTATCCGCCACTAAGTATCGGGCTTGGATTATTGCTGGTAGTTTTTGAAGGATTGTACCTGAAGACGGGGAATAAAATGTATGAGCAGATTACCCGTTTCTGGATCAAGATCTTTGCCCTGATATTTGGAATTGGGGTAGCTACCGGTATTATTATGGAATTCGAGTTTGGGACCAACTGGGCAACGTATTCAAAATATGTGGGTGATATTTTCGGAAGCGCCCTGGCAGCGGAAGGCATATTTGCCTTTGCCTTAGAATCGGGCTTTTTGGGTATACTCCTTTTTGGCTGGAACCGCGTAAGCTCACGCGTGCATTTCTTTTCTACGCTTATGGTGTTTTTGGGTTCTATGTTTTCTGCCATCTGGATCGTGGTGGCCAACTCCTGGCAGCAGACCCCAACTGGTTATCACATAGTAGGCACCGGTATGGAAGCCCGCGCCGAGATCACCGATTTCTGGGCAATGGTATTTAATCCTTCCAGTGTTGAAAGATTGATACACGTTTGGATCGCGGCATTTCTGGCCGGTATTTTTTTAGTGCTGAGTGTAAATGCCTGGTATATCTTAAAAAAGAAGCACCTTGAAATAGCAAAACCATCCTTCAAAATAGCGCTGGTTGCAGGCACTATTTTTTCTTTGTTGCAGTTGGTAGCCGGTCATCAAAGTGCTGAAGTGGTACATAAATATCAGCCGGCCAAGCTGGCCGCTCTCGAAGGTCATTATGATTCCATGGCTGTGGCCGATATGTTTTTACTGGGGTATGTTAATAATAAAACACAAAAAGTGACCGGTATAAAAATCCCGGGCGGCTTATCATTTTTAACGCTTGGCGATTTTAATAAACCGGTTAAAGGGTTGAATGCATTTAAACCGGAAGAAAGGCCAACACAGATAAACACCATTTTCCAGTTCTATCACATTATGGTGGCCTTAGGTATGTTTATGATTGCGCTAACAGTATATGCATCGTGGTTGAGCTTCAAAAATAAACTGTTTGAAAAGCGATGGTTGATGTGGGTTTTTGTTTGGGCGGTGTTAGCACCACAGATAGCCAACCAAACAGGATGGTTTGCTGCTGAAATGGGCCGCCAGCCATGGGTGGTGTATGGTTTGCTGAGGACTTCTGATGCACTGTCGAAAACAGTAACGGCCAACCAGGTGATATTTTCGTTGGTCATGTTTACGATAGTGTATACGTTGTTATTAGTATTGTTCCTTTATTTACTGAACAAGAAAATTCAACATGGCCCGGTTGATTATGGAACAAAAGAAGATATTGAAGAAGGGAGTAAAAGAGATAACCCGATATTAATTCACTAGGAATAATTGCTGATTTCGGGATTGCGCGATTTTGAGATTTCTTTTGCTTCGGTCTGTCCTTGTTTTATTTAAATCTCAAAATTCCGAAATCTCAAAATCCCTAAATATATTACAATGGAAACATTTTTAGGACTCGATTACAACGTTTGGTGGTATTTAGTATTCGGCGCCGTTATTAGTGGATATGCTATACTTGATGGATTTGATTTAGGCGCCGGGGCATTGCACCTTTTTTTGAATAAAGAGTTAAGCCGGCGCATTGCTTTAAATGCCATCGGCCCGGTTTGGGATGGTAACGAAGTATGGCTGGTTATTGGCGGCGGCGCTTTGTTTGCCGGTTTCCCGGTAGCGTATGCGGCTATATTTTCTGCATTTTATGTACCGTTCATGATCTTCCTGATGGGGTTGATCTTTAGAGGCGTGGCCATAGAATTTCGAAGTAAAGAACCCGGTTTGTTATGGCGCAAAACCTGGGATGTGGTGTATTGCGTAGCCTCGATAATAATTTCATTGTCGCTGGGTTTAATGTTGGGTAATGTGGCACTAGGAATTTCATTGAATGAACAAAAGGAATTTAATGGCGATTGGCTGTCGTTCTTTAATTTCTTTTCTATCATGGTAGCTATTACAACGCTTGCCCTGTTTATGATGCACGGTGCTATTTACCTGACCATGAAAACGGAGAACCGGTTGTATACCAAATTGTATTTACTGGCTCGCCAGTTCATCATATTTTTTGTGCTGAGCTTTGTGATCACTACGTTGTATACCTTACTGTATGTTCCGCATCTCAGTGATTTTTTCAGAATACATCCATCTTCATTTGTCATTCCCGTATTGATGGTATTGGCCATTGCCAATATTCCGCGGCAATTGAAAATTGGGAAATATCGCTATGCGTTTATCAGTTCATCAGTTACTATTGCATTGCTGCTGGCGATGGTGGCGTTGGAAGTATTTCCTTATTTATTATTTTCGAAAGGCAATCCGGCAAATAGCATAACGGTGCACAATGCAGCTGCATCAACAAAAACCATGAAGATCTTATTGATCATTGCCCTGATTGG
>DASUVL010000965.1:0-3024 GCA_036379015.1 Niastella sp. | reverse complement strand
CATCGTAAAAAATATTGATGGGATAACCGCCTACATCAAGTAACGGAATATTATAACTGAAGTCGCCTGTAAACAGGTTCACCAGGTTATCGGAGTTTACCGATTTAAACTTTGACATTTCGGGTTGACTGGGTCCGCCGATATCTTTCTTTGCAGCAATAACACCTGTTTGTACTTTCACCGCCTTTGCTTTTTTGTCAGGATTAACAGGTGTTTTGCCTGGCGCCCTACCCGCATTATAGTAAAGTGGCCGTACAGGCTTTTTTCCGGTAAACGGGACCCTGTTTGCCGGAAACCCATTTTTTCTGCGGGCAGCATGACTGCTTGTTGGCAATAGGGTACCCATAAACAATACAAAAAAAATGTACGCAATATCCTTTGTATATTTTGCAGCAAGTAACTGGATCATGATAGGGGCTTAATTGGTTTGGTTGCTTTTGCTGAAAGAAGCGGTATGTTTATTATTTTGTAAGTCGGTGATCTCGATGGTATATACCTGGCCGGAGTGATATTGCCGGTTAAGGTTGAAATGCAAAAAATTATCTCCATATAAAATGGTTTGCTTTATTTCCTGCACTATCTTTTTGTCTGCACCGTACAATCGCATTACAGATTCATGCTCTTTATCAAAAGAATAATATTTCACATACAGGGTATTGCCGGTAATGAAATGCACACCCGATTGGTTGGAATTATTATTCAATGAAATATAAGTGGTATAAACCGGTTCCTTTTTTGCGGAATCAGCTGCAAGGCTAAACGTCCATACTTCGGTTGCTGCGGCGTAATTGTCGCCGTTTCTTGCCGTCACCTGCCATGCGTACATTTTGCCCGGTTGTAGTTTTGAATAAGCCGGTGAATAATTTTCATAAGGCACCTTAACACGGCCGGCTGTATATAACGGCGTATTAAAGATGATAGCCTCCGAAGGCGATTGCCCCTCCATGACCTCCGTTACCCGCACATCATAAGAGAGATTGTCGAACATATTTATGGGTGTGGGTGGCAGCCAGGTTAACTGCGGAGCCGGCGTTTGCAATACTGCTTTATTCGCAGGCGTATTGAGTAAGGGGGCGCTTAAGGGGGTAATATGTATTCGCGTACATTCGGTAGCCAGGGTCTCCATTAATTCATGGCTATAACGGCTCACGGTATAACAGGCTATGTAAGAGCCCAACGGCAAAAAATTACCGGCAAGGTTTTGTGCGCCATAATTATATTGAACCGGTTGAATATCCTGAATGGCCAGCATCTTCACACCCTTACCCAGCAATACACTTCTTGTTCCGGCCGATAATACCGATTGCCCCGTTACTGCATCTTTCAGGTTCATCAATATTGTTACCTCTGAAGCCGTGTTGCTGTTATTGGTTAACACCAGGTTCCATAGCTGATCTTTGCTGATCATTCCGGCAGGTGGCTGCACTACATTAATGGTTATCTGTGCTTTCAGTAATAAGGGAAGGCACAATACCCAAAGGCTTATACATTTCTTTTTCATTGTCATATCAGAAATATTTTAACCACGACACCCTGCCTGTTTCAACAGGATATAATGTTTGCCATATAGTTGGTAAATACACTTTCTCATATTGTAATTGCAGCCCGCCGAGTTGCTTCACTTCTATGTTCACATGGGCATTGCCACCTGGGTAGGTTTTGCCGCCGGCAACTCTATTGTACCTTACGCCCCCTCCTATGCGTATTGACTTTGAAATGGAGTAATCGCCGTTAGCATCAAGGGTATAGTATTGCATCTGCTCCTGATCGGTATATATGTACATGCCCTGTAACTGCACCCTTTTTAAAATAAAGGTTTGCGAGGCCATGTAACTGCTACCGGAATAAGCAATAAATCCGGAGTCGGTGCCTTTGCCGGCATACCTGTTATACAACAGGGATGAAAGCATCCGCACATTTCCGGCCGCATAATGATGCATAACAGATGCATTCACGATGTAGTAGGCGTTTTCGCGGATGCGTTCTTTGTTGATGATGTATAATTGCGAACCCGGGTAATAACCTGCACTAAAAGATGGCCAGCGCGGCACCCGCACATTTACCTGGAGGCTTTTAAATACGGTGCTTGTTTTAAAAGTTTTTTCTGAAATAGGATTGGTGAAATCATTCCTGCGCAATGCAGCGGTTACGCCTATTTTATTATTTAAGAAAGGTTGGTCAATACGCAACTGCCAGGCAGTTTGGTTTGTATTATAGGTAAACAAGCTGAACGACTGAAATTGCGCGCCCGTTTTCCGGTAAAACCCCGAGATGCCGGTATTGGTTTTCGATAAAAGGGTATGTCCTTTTGCACTAATGCCCAGGTTGGTATTGTCGCCGAACTGAAATAATGCCTGCATACCATTGTTGCTGCCGAGGCTACCCGTTACCGGTTTTGTTGTTTTGGCGACCTCCACACTGATGCCGGTATGCTCATCTTTTTTTAAAATACCTTCAATTGAATAACCGGCAATATGTATATGATCGTCAACTGTATCACCCACCACGGAGCCATAAGTATATTTTTTTCCTGTAAAGGCTGAAACAATAATGGCTTTACGGTCGATATCGCCCACACCCACCCTGCCCATCAGGAAGTTTTGCCCTTTTTGCCGGGTGTTTTTTCCTAAAAAATCCCTGAAGCCATAATCTATTTTACCGGCTGCCAGTGCAGCATAGATACCATCATTGTATTCGATATTAAATCCGGTTAATGCTACATTCCAGGCGGTGAGCTCCGAATAATTTATAACCGATCTGCCAATACCTACACTTCTAACATTGGCCAGGAATTTCTCCAGCCCTCCATTCTTTTTGGAGGCTAAATCATTTTCTTCTTCCATTTGTTGCAGCTCAGCAGCATTTCTGGCTTTGTATATTTTCTGGCGTATTGCCGTGAGGTCGTTTTCGATCTTATTTTTTATACTATCTCTTTTTGTTTGTAGTGCGCCTATTTTTTGCTGCAAACTATCCAGTTCTTTTTTGCTTTTTTCAATGGTTTTTGTATAACTGCTATCTACAGCC
>DASUVL010000964.1:0-5429 GCA_036379015.1 Niastella sp. | reverse complement strand
TCTGGATAGTGCTTTCCAGCACATCGATATTATTATGATGAAAAAAAACATCAATATGAACGCCTTTACCCAAATTTGACCTGAATACTTTATAGAAGGTTTCCTGGAAGGCATCAAAAGCAAATAACACCAGCGCCACCTTCAGGTGCTGTTTTACATCGCAATTGGACACATAAAAACCAACCCGGTTCTTTGATTCCACGATGCCGCGTTTCACCAGGTCCTTATAAGCTTTGGCAATTGTTTCGCGGGCGAAACCAAATTCGTTGATGAGGTTATTTACGGAAGGCAACAGATCGCCCTGCGCGAGCGATTTGTTCTGAATGGCGTTGAGTATGCCGTTCACCAGCTGATCGTGCTTCGAAAGCCCGCTCACCCCTTCCATTTCGTAGATCTCGTTAAATACATCTTTCATATGGCCAATATATGCTGAATGCTTAACGCCTAACGCTTAACGCGAAAATAAAGGCATTCCGCGTTTTGCGTGCGTTCAGCATTTTGCGTTCCGCGTTTGCAATCTGTCCTATTCTATACTAATCTATTTTCAAATGTATAAAAAAGCGGGGACATAAAAAAAAGCCCCCGTTTCCGAAGGCTTTTTTATTTTTCATGGCGCTAGAAAGGTTATAACGTTTAATCTCTTCTATACACCGTTGCATCCAAACGTTCGTATATGTCCTGCAGGTGAATACGGGTGGCAGCGTCCGGGGTAACTGCTATGGATGCTTTGATTTCGGCAGCCAGGTTTTTTATATGTGCTTTTATCACCGATATAGCATCATTGGTTTTATCGACCGCAGTCGCAGGGCCTGCTGATACCGTGATCGTTCCACGGCCGCCACCGCTGCTGCTACCTCCTCCAATAAGCCGGATAATATCTTCAACGTACGTTTTTTGCAGGTTGCGGCGATAGATGTCAATAGGTTTCTGGGCACGCAATTCACTGAATATACCCTTGTACAGGTCCCTCAGCATTTCGGCGGGCGTGTATGCGTTTCCGGGGTCAAATAACTGTTGCTGATCCAGTTTGTTTAACCGGTCAATAGACAACAGCTGCACCAAAATCCCAGACTGCACTCTGTCTACGTCGCTATAATCGCCAGTGCCCGAAAGGCTGTACATTTTTTTATCTATCAGCCATGTGGGCGTAGTAAACAATTGGTCCTGCAAAAATTGTATCGCCTGCCGTTGCTTTAATGCCGGTACAAATTCAATCACGGCACCCGGCTGCTCTATACTTTTAGGCGTTGTCATAACACCGCCAATGTGTTTTAGTACATGGCCCAAATAACGCTCATATTGAGCAAACAGCTCATGATACATTTCACCTGCATTACTGTACCCTTCCGTTGAAACTTTTGTCCATTCTATAAGATGGGGTTCAATGCGCTTCAGGTTTTTGATGCCGTAGGCGCCGGCCTTCATGGCATCATCGCCCAGGTCTTCGTTCTGGCAACGCGGGTCATAGTGATCAGTCTCGCCACCGAAAAAGTATTGTTTGCCCGATGCCAGCTTGCGAACAACCCATGCATTCAGGGTATCGTTCTCTTCTTCGGCTTTACGGGCAGCTGGTATGCACCTGTATCCCCATTCGATGGCCCACTTATCATAATCGCCAATATGGGGGAACAGCCCCTTTTCAGTGATATTGTCTTCAGGTTGCGCTACATAATTAAACCGGGCATAATCCATGATCGAAGGCGTATGGCCATGTTCTTCTACCCAGGCTTTGTTGCGCAGGTTTTCGACGGGTACGGTAGAGGAAGCCCCAAAGTTGTGACGCAGCCCCAATGTATGCCCTACTTCATGGCTCGAAACAAAACGTATCAGCTCTCCCATCAGGGAATCATCGAAACTGGGTTTGCGGGCACGCGGGTCTACAGCGGCTGTTTGAATAAAATACCATTTGTACAACAGGTCCATTACGTTGTGGTACCAGTTGATATGGGTTTCTATGATCTCGCCGCTGCGCGGATCGGTGACACAGGGACCACTGGCGTTGGGAATATTGGAAGGTTTGTAAACCAGCACGGAGTGCCTGGCATCTTCCAATCTCCAGGTGGAATCGTTAACAGGTGCTTCCCTGCCTGTGATGGCATTCTTAAACCCGGCTTTTTCAAATGCCACCTGCCAGTCGTTGATGCCCTGAATGAGATAAGGCACCCATTTTTTTGGCGTAGCTGGATCAATATAAATTACAATCGGTTTTTTAGGTTCAACGAGTTCTCCCCTTTTGTAATTCTCTATATCTTCTTCTTTGGGCTCGAGCCGCCAGCGTGAGATATTGGATTGCACTTTTACCCCCTGTGGGTTCACATCGTAGTCAACAAAGCGGGTGTTAAAATAACCTACCCGGCTATCGAAATAACGGGATTGCATAGGTATTTTAGGCAGCAATACAATGGAACTATTCAAACCCAATGTAGCAGGCGAAGTGCCTTTATTATATGTTTTGGTGGTTCTTATTTCGATGTTAATAGGAAAAGCCTTCACACTTTCTGTGTAGGAACGGTCGGCCAGCAAGTTAGCGAGGCCGTATGTCTTTTTAACCTGTCCGTCAAAGAAAAGCAGCTCATTGTCTCCGCTGATAAAGTCGGTAAGGTCTATTACGGCGCCGGCAGTGTCTTTTGAAAAGGCCTTGATGTCGAATGCCGCGATAATGGGTTGCACATTGTTGTTGAGAAAAGAATGGTACAAACCATTTTCGGTACTGTCAATGGAACGGTCAGGATAGGAAATGCTTTTTACAAACATTTTATTGTTAGGTCCCCGTTCGAATTGAATGACGTTCTCCCCTATCTGGTCGCCGGCGTAACCCGTTCGTTGTACCCTTAGTTCAGCGGCAGCTGCAGCTATACGGTTTACCACCAGCAGGTCCCTGCGCAGCAGCGAATCGGGTATCTCAAAATAATATTTATCATCTACTTTATGCACGTTGATAAAACCTCTTTGTGTTTTTGCCCTGGCCGTAATTACTTCATGATAGGGTTTTGGCTGACTGGCTGGCCGCGCCGGTGCTTTTGGTGCAGCAGTATCGCCTGTGCCGGCAACAGGTATACGCCCCTGGGCTATACCCGCAGTTGCGGCAACAGATGCCCACAACATGAACAGTGCATGTCTTACAATTTTCATGATCAAGAGTTACTGTTAAATTAAAATGTTTAATTAAGCGGTTTACGTAATGAAAGGATAGCACCGGAAGATGATGTGCCTGTATTCGTTGATTGGTCTTTATTTTTCCCCAACAGCTCTTCCAGTTTTTTGTTTAACGCTTCTCCATGCACATCGTACGCTATGATCTTGCCATCAGGACCAACCAATATGTTTTCGGGTGTAGCTTCGATACCATATAGTTTTACAGCTTCATCACCATACACATTGATCCATGGCAACCCATAATTGCGCACGATTTTAAGCCATCTGTTCCTGTCCCTTTCCGTGTGGTTTTTATCAGTCATTGAAATATCAAAGAGCACAAACCCTTTGTCTTTATAATCTGCGAAGGTTTTCTTTAAATCTCGTTTTTCTGACATACATGGTCCGCATGAAGTGGCCCAGAAATTCAGCAATACGTATTTACCTTTAAAATCAGATAGGGAAACCTGTTTATTTAATGTATCCAATGAGGTAAAATCAGGGGCTACGCTGCCAGGCCTTACTTTTTCCCAATGAGCTATTACGTCGCCATACTGTTTTCCCGGTTCCGAGTTTTTGATACGGTCACTCAAAAGATGAAACAAAGGCCCCACCTCCTCCACCGGAGGCTTTTTACCATAATTGTATCTCAGCAGGTGGTAGCTTATAAATGAATTGCTATGGGTACGAACAAATTGTGCGTTTACGGCTTTTTCTTCTTCGTTCAGTTGCGACATCCTCACTCCGTATTCTTCTTTTGAAATATGCTCATGATATAACTGCCACCTTCTGTCTTTAACGGATTTCAACATGGATTTTAGCAGTTGATAATTACGGTTTTCTATGCCGCCTTTAACCACTGCATTGGGTAACGAATCGCCTGTAATAGTAATAACCCCGTTTTCGATATAAATGGTGCAGGATTCATCCTTTCCATAGGCCACTTTCCCACTACGCCGCAGGGTTACTGTTGCTTCAACGGGATAGTTGGCAGTTCCTTTAAACTCAAAGGCGCCATTGTTCAGCACGGCAGAATCTTCTATCCAGGCATAATCAGGCAGTTGTTGATAATAAAGAAATACCCTTGCAGGCGCACCCACATGGCCCATCTTACCTTTTATTATAAATTTTTCCTGGGCAGCCACTATTAATGGCAATAACATGCCCAGCATAACAATGATCTTTTTCATTTTCTATTTCTTTGCTTTTTGTTATTTGGTTCTTGCTATTTGGTTCTTGTGATTTGTATCTCATTCTTCTTCCAATTGCTCTCCCTTTTGCATATGCTCCAGGTTGGTTTGTACAATATCGCGATGAAGGCTTCCCCTGGGATAGCTGTTCAGCGCTTTTGTTTTAATAAGGATGGCATTGGCCGTATCATTATTTTCGTATAAAAGGTTGGCATAAAAAGTAAGGCCGCCTGAGTAATCTGGGAATACCGTCAACCCTGTTTTTACCCAGCGTAGCGCTTTCTTCCTTACATCCTTTTCATCCGGGAAAAGTTCCAGGTACTTTTTGGCATTATCGCATACGATAATAGCCCCTTTGCGCATGACCACTGCTGCGTCCTTTTGTTCCGGTGTCATGTTCTTACCAGCGGTCCCCTGCTCTACCGGTTTTAGTTGCGCGCAGATGCTATCGACCCAATGGTTTGCCAGCGGACCAAACCGGGCCCGGTTGCCGGTGGTGGAATAAAAGTCAAGCCAGGTCCCTTCCCGGAGATAGAATGATTTCCGGGAAGAAGACCTGCTTTCCTCTTCATGGATATACCTTTTCAACAAGGTTTCACTTTTGGCGTAGAAGGCGTAAATACGTGTATTGCTCAGCAACATACGATTGGCAAACTCCAGTTGTTCCCGTTGTACAGTATCAGCTACCTGCCTGAAGCTTTCACTGTATTTTTCCAACACCTGCGCGGCCCTGCCGCCATAGTATAGTTCCCTGGGGTATTTTATTAAAAATGCCATCATTTCTGGACTGCCGGGTTTCATGGCGGTTTGAACAGTCAGGTATTGTTCAATTTCTTCAAACACATGCATATTATTGGTCATCAGTTTGTAGATGTACCGGCGCAGGAAAGCGGTATCTTTTTTCCTGGTAGCATACTGTGCCTGCATGCGTGGCAGGCTGTTGGGATTGGTAAATTCCTGGCTGGCTTTTGCGGCAATACCCAGGAAAATTGAATCTTTGATATTGCCAACGGCTTTATTAAAAAGGGCCCCTTTGTCGTCAATAAATAAATAAGTAGGATAAAACTGTATTTTATATTTTGCCGCCAGCGCTTTACCCTCTCC
>DASUVL010000963.1:0-3930 GCA_036379015.1 Niastella sp. | reverse complement strand
ATGCAGCATTAGCAGTAAACGCATTTAATGTGGTGGTAGCACCGGTGTATATAGATAAACTACCCGAAATATCCGGCGGATCGGCACTATAAGTATCGAACCATATATGATAGATCTGCGTACCACATCCCCAGTTCTGGTACCCTGCTATCCCATACATGGCATAGGGATCATAGTCGGTAATTTCAAAAACGCCCGTGTTATTGGCCTGAACATTAGTCCAACCGTTTCCATTGTTTTTATACAGGTAAAAGTCGACGCTGCTGAGATTGCTTGTTACTTTAAGATGACCAACACTACCGCAGATATACGAATATTCATAATTAATGGAAGGGGTTGGATAAATATAAAAGGGGAACTCGGTGCGCTGTGACTCGCATCCTGTAATATTGTCGTAAACCGACACCCAAACGGAAACTCCCTGGGCAGCCGTTACTTGTGCATTCGCGGTAACGGGATACTGCATTGTTGAAAAGCCATCTACCTGAAAGGGTTCCCCCCCGGTTTCCTGGTAATACCATTTAAAAGATCCGTATATCCAGCCATTATGACTATCGGGATATGCTTCTGCAGAAAGCGTTACCGTTGTAGGCCCACACATTATCATTGGCCCGGAGGTCTGATTAATATAAATGGGCTGATCGCACTGGGCGTTTACGACTAACCAGGATAGTATTAAGACAAAACAAATTATAAGCGGCCGGATCCGGCGCTTTTTTATAAAGCGGTAAAAATATTTCATAATAAGGTTTTAGGGGCTTATTGGTTTTAGTTGAGCTTCTGAAGCACCTGATCTGTGATATCTGTTAAGGTTGGACCGGCGCTGTCTTTGCTCCATTTTATTTCAGTAAAGGCCCCTTCCCGTACTATGGTATTTATGGCCTCCCTGATCTTATCCTCGTAGGTTTTGGTAAGCGCTGTTCTTTCAGCATTCCTTTTCTTTATCGCCGCAAAGAACTCATTCCGCAGTTCGGTACGTTTTACTGTCGCTTTATCAGTGATCAGCTGCTTCTGATGCAGCTTTTGAGCACTGTCTTTTTTTAGCTGCTCTTTTGTTTGCTTATCCAATTCCTGGGTAGCAGCCTCATAAGCTTTACTTTTTTCTACAGTTTGCTGATGCATCTTTTCTTTTGCAGCTTCATATGTAATGAATTCTTTCCGGACTCTGGCTGCATCAACAAAAGCAACCTTTTGATAATCGACAGGAGTAAGCTTTTGTTTGTTTTGCGCCCTTCCCTGCAAGGGAATTTGCGCGGTCAAAACAATTAATAAACAGGGAATAAAAACAGGGAATCTCATAATTGTAAGGTTTGAGGTTGTAATTGATTTAGTTTTTTAAGGCAATAGCATTCCCACCACGTATGTCGTACGCTTTACAGCATAACATATGCATATAGCATTACCGGTAGTATACGATAATCCTAATGTTCGATTCCCTTAAGTAAAAAGTCTGAAAAACACCTTTCCGGATGATAATGATCAGGCCCTCAGTTAATTTAAATCCTGATGAGGGTTACCAAGTTCTGGAGATTGCTATCAATAAATACGTTCTTATCTACCACTAAAATAGAGGCAAATAAGTTATTGAACAAAAAAGGATATGATTTTTTTTAAAATACAAATTCACAACATGTGACTATCTTCAACCATAAACAAAAAGTCCCGCCCTCGGTTAAACCGCGGCGGGACTTTTTCTTCCATGACTTAGAAGTTACTAGATCAAATTAATGCTATGTGTTGTGTCAGTTGCTTACTTTTTGTATCCTGCCCGGAAGCCTTGCGGCTCCCGGGTACGGATGTTCTGAATACATCTTCAGAGGATAAGTAACTATTTAGAATATCTACTATTGATAATCTTTATTCTGACCATATTCGGTTGCATTCAAAATGGCAGTCAATTCAGCTGTCGGAATAGGACGTACCCAGTGATTGTTTTGCACCAATTCAATATCAGGATTCCACTTTTTAATATAAGCAACCCAGTCTTCCGCTTTATGAAATACACGCTTCAGATCGTACCAACGTTGCATTTCACCGCCAAACTCACGGCCACGCTCATCCAGGATAAAGTCAATGTTTACCTGACTAGCAGAAACAAGCATGTCATTCTTTTTGCCGTCAATGCCAGCTCTGTCCCTGATCTTGTTTATATACGGAACTGCACTTGCCGCATCATTCATTTGCACATACGCTTCTGCCGCTATCAGGTACATTTCGGCCAGGCGAATGATCATAGCATCGCCAAAGTCTTGATTCGAGGTGGAGGTACGGTTTGCATTAACCCATTTTTTGAAAGAGGGAAAATGGATATTAACATATGGATCATTCTTGATTTTGGCTCCCGCTCCTTTAACCGGATTATCATAAAGGTCATTACGGTCAACCACCAGATACCTGATATCTCTTGTTCTACCGCCCCAATCTTGTTTAGTAAAGAACAAACATGTATCCCCAAGAGGGATTGTCGCGGTTGTTGGTACAGCAAATTTTTCGTAAGTAACATTAGTTGCTGTACTTTTAAGATTTCCTGTAGTTCCTGAAGTCCAGGTCCAGGCCGTATTAGACTTCCATGCTTCCTGGAAATTGGCGGCGTAACGGGCATCCTTGCTTTCATCGAACAGATCGAGATGATGCCAGGTAGGCATCAGGGCCGGCTCATCGGCAACACCATATGCATTTACAACTGCAGAAGACATCCCTGGTTTGCCAGTATATCTTGATAACATCCATTTAAATATACGGTTACCATTTTTTCCTGTCGTGGCATTCAAAGTGTTGTTGGCTTCATTATAGGCCAATAAAAACATGGCTTCTTTATTAGCGGCCCTGTTAGCAGCTGTTCCGTAAACGGAAGGGCCTATGTCGGAATATTTCGGATACAAACTAACGCCTAAGGCAGCTTGCGTATTGATTACTTCAACGGCCATATCTTTTGCCTTGGTGAACCAGGCTTGTGCCTCGGAGCCCGTAGAATAGTAAGCCCTTGTGAGTAATACCCTGGCCAACAGACCCATGGCCGATTTTTTGGATGCGCGGCTGTATTCTATATCCGACCATTTTACCGGCAAATTATCTTTGGCATATTCCAGGTCACTGATCATCAGATCATAGAATTTTTCAACATCGCTTCGGGTGGGGCTCATATTCACACCATCCGTACTTGGTGCTGTAACAAGCGTCACATTACCAAATTGCTCAACGATGTGATAATAATACAATGCCCGTAAAAAACGTAATTCGCCCAGGCGTATGGGTTTTTCTACATCAGGTAAACCTGCCTTGTCAATAAACTTAAGGCCGGTATTACAATAATTAACGCCCCTGTAGGAGGCATTCCAGAAGGAAGAATTCTGGGGCTGTGCAGAAGACAAACCTAAATATTGTGTCAGGGCGCTTCCAGAAGCATTCTTGCCATAGTTATACCATAGATCGGTACCGGATTCACACATATATAGTCCGTCAATAACGCCATAATACTCATGTAAATCCATGTACGACATATTTACCAGACTTCTAAAGCCGGCAGGCGTATTAAACAACGTTTCACTTGTACTGGCACTGGGATTAAATTCTTCCAATTGCTTTTTACAGGAAGTAGCGGTAGTCACTACAAAAGCCGCTACAACATATGATATATTTCTAAGCTTTTTCATTTGTAATAATCATTTAGGAATTGAGAATTATTTTAGAAATCGATGTTTGCACCAAACACAAACTGGCGTGTTATTGGTGAATTTTCAGAACCACCTCTTTCAGGGTCATAATTCTTCAGGTATTTGTTTTTGGCCTTAGTGAATATATTGTTACCAGTAGCATACAAACGGATCTTTTCAGAGAACACCTTTCTGCTCATGGTTGCAGGTAAGGTATAAGCCAGCGTAACCGTTTTAACTTTGAAGAACGAACCATCAATAATATTTAATGTTTGGT
>DASUVL010000962.1:0-10328 GCA_036379015.1 Niastella sp. | reverse complement strand
ACTGCTTTTACAGGCATTTTTGTTAAAACGGATGATTATGATCATTTGAGAGGAAAAAATTTCTGGCGCGTTATCAATGAATCAAATGTAAAGCAGTACCTCAGTTCAAAAGATACGAAACTCGCCCGCATTTTCAATGGCTCAGATTTTACCAAATTGGCTGTGGTTGAAATGATTGCATAATGTATTAAAACAATAACTCCTGCGATGCAGGAATCACCAAAAAATTAATATGGCAAGTTCCCAGGACACCTTCGCAAAAAGAGAGCGCGAAAAACAACGGATAAAGAAGCAGCAAGAAAAGCGCGAAAAAATGATAGAAAGAAAAACCAACAAAGAGAAAGGCAAGAGCCTTGAGGACATGATGGTTTATCTTGATGAAAATGGTAATCTTTCAAAGACCCCGCCAGACCCAAGAAAAAAGAAGGTCTTCTTACAGCAGGATATGCAAGTAAGCGTACCCAAACTGGAAGACAGGAAGCCTGATGAACCGAGGAAAGGTACAGTTGCGTTTTTCAATACGCAAAAAGGCTTCGGCTTTATCAATGTTGATGAAACCGGAGAAAGGGTATTCGTACACGCCAATGAATTATCCTCACCAATTCAGGAAAATGATAAAGTAACATTCTTTATCGGAAGTGGTCCAAAAGGATTGTTGGCTGTAGACGTAAAGCTGATTAAGTAATTCCCACATCTTTGTAATAATACGGCATGGATTTATCCATGCCGCCCCAATTGGGCTATCTGTCATTTTGCCCGGAACTACTCATGCATTTTCGGAGTCGTTCTCTTCATTGGCTATTTTTTGCAGTTTGAAATGATATGCCTTGTGCGATGGTACAATGGGATCATTGGTATGCGATGAATATTCTTTTATAAAGCTCGCGCCAAAGTACAGGATAAAAGAAGCATAAAATACAAACAGCAAGATCAGTACAATGGCTGCGCCCGCTCCATAAACGACACCTGCATTGCTGTGGCTCATTAAAGTAGAAAGAACGGTTTTACCTATAGTGAAAAGAATGCCTGTCAATAACCCGCCAACAGCTGCCGCCCGCCATGAAGGGCGCGCATTAGCCAGGAACCTGAACACCACGATAAACCATAAGGTAACAATCACCACGCCGGCAATTTCATTAAGGGCGCCTGTAAAGTAGATAGTTCCTTTCGGCCACACCTTCCCGATGTACCTGCCTGCAATTACCCATATAACATCAAGCAAGCCTGAGGCAAGGAATAGTATAGCAGCAGCAAAAATAATTGCCAGCGATTTGCCCCGTACTTTGAGGTCATAAATAAACCCATCCTGCTCAGGACGGATATGCCAGATATCATTTAATGTGTTCCTGATCACTTTGAACAACGTGGTAGCCACAAAGACAAGAAAGACCAGGCCTAAGGCTGCCATGTACCAGTTTTGTGCAAGGTTGCGAAATCCACGCGCAGTACTTCTCAATTGATCGGAACCTGCTTTGCCGAGTGTATCGGAAAGTACCTCGCCCAGTTCGGTGCCTACCAGTTTTTTGCTGAAAAAAATACTGAACAATTGAAAAAGCAGCAGGATGATGGGCGGCAGGGCAAAGCTGGTAAAAAATGCGGTAGCACCGGCCATGCGTAATGGATCATTGCTTTGTAAGCGTTTGAACGAAGCTTTCAGTAGCTTCCATAACACGGGTAACCTCCATATTGATTGCTGTTTCCCCATCTTGCAGCAATAAATGTAAGTGATAGTGAACAAGTAAACAGGAATTTTAACCTGGAAAATTGTCTGAATTGGATTTTCAGGTAAAACCCTTTATATTGCGTATAGCTGTTTATGATTGTACATTGCTTGCCCAACCTTCCCATAATGAAGCCAGCCTGCTATTGCAGGTAGCAGAAGGCGACCAGAAAGCTTTCGCTGCCTTATTTCATTTGTATCATCACCGGCTGGGGATCTATCTTTACCAGCTTACCTCATCGAGAGTTTTTGCAGAAGAGATCATTCAGGACGTTTTTTGCAAAGTATGGGAAAAGCGTGATCAACTATCCGCGTTGCACAGTTTCGAAAATTGGCTTTTTACCGTGTCAAAAAATCATGCGTTAAATGTGCTTAGGAAAATGGTGCGGGAACGTACGGAACGTCAGATATGGGAGAAGCAACAGGTGAATTGGCCGCAAGACGCCGATATTACTGCTGAAGATAGATTACAATTGCTCGACAGGGCCATCAGCCAGCTTCCTCCACAACAGCAAAAAGTGTTTATCCTGAGCCGCTACCAACGCCGTAAATATATAGAGATCGCCACCGAACTGAACTTATCGAAGGAAACTGTAAAGTCATACCTGCAGATAGCAACCAGCTCTATCCGCAAATTTGTTAATACCCACTTGCCATTCCTGCTCATTCTTTTGTGCTCCCTTTCCAGGGTGGCTTCCATTTTTTTTTAACGCAATACCCCCTTTTTGAAAAAGCAGGTGTCTTCCTTATGGAACGGCTGATTACCGTTTGCCTGTTGTATGGAAAAAAAGGATCGCCTCAAATTCTTATTGGAACGATTCCATGAAGGTATGGCCAATGCTGCCGAATTAGCCGAATTGGAACAACTGCTGAACGACCCTGGCGCCACGGTACTGATCGATGAGCTTTGGGATACAACTCCTGCCGGTGCCCGTTTTTTTGACGAAGGTAGAACCGAAGCCATGCTGGTCAGCATTTCAGCGCGAAACCGTGAGGCAGTACAAATGCGGCGGCGCACGCGCCAAAAACGTATGCTTCTCAGTATAGCAGCGACCGTGATCCTTCTTTCCACCCTCACTGTTCTATACGTAAACACCCCAATCAAAAAACCAGCAAGGGTTGCTGAACGTAAAAAAATGATTCAGCCGGTATTGCCGGGTAGTGACAAAGCAATACTTGTGCTGGCCGATGGTAGCACTATATATCTCGACAGTGCAGAAAACGGAACCATCCCGGTGCAGGGAACTACGCATGTTTCTAAGATCAATGGACAGGTCGTGTACGCATCGTCGGGTGCCGGAACCGATGCTGCTAACCTGCTCTACAACACGTTGAAAACACCAAGAGGAGGACAATACCAACTACAACTGGCCGATGGTAGTAAGGTCTGGATGAATGCCGGATCATCCCTTTATTTTCCAACCTCATTCCCGGGAAAAGAAAGGGTAGTGCAGTTGACAGGCGAGGCGTATTTCGAAATAGCCAGGGACGCGCAACGCCCGTTCCGGGTTCAAGTGAATGACATGCATGTGAATGTACTGGGAACTCATTTTAACGTAATGGCATACGATAACGAAGCCGCTGCATCGATCACGTTATTGGAAGGTGCGGTTCGGGTGGAACGGAATAATGATCATATAAATATGCGCCCGGGGCAGCAGGTTCAGTCAGGTAATGATACCAGGCTCAGGCTGCTGAATAATATCGACCTCGAAGAAGCGGTGGCCTGGAAGAATGGCTATCTCCAGAGCAATCATACCAGTCTGGCCGTGCTGATGCGCCAGATCGAGCGCTGGTACAATGTAGATGTTGTTTACGAGGGCAAGATCCCCGACAGGAAATTCGGTGGTAAAATACCCAGGAAAAGCGAATTGAAGCAAGTGCTGAAAGCCCTGGAATTAAGTAAGGTCTATACAAAAGTAGAAGGAAATAAAATAGTCGTTATGGACCGGTAAAGAATGAAGTCCGAAGTCGGAGGTCAGAAGTTGGAAAATACCGTTCAGACTTCTGACTTCCGACCTCAGACCTCAATTTAAGCTGGTGTGTTCGAGCACGCCGGCTTAATACGTATCCATAACAATTTTTAGCCAGAACTCACCCGGGGTTACCGGGAGAGATATTGTTAATGAAAAATACATCTTAAAGGTATGCAATTAAGTGCTAATCGCAAACCCCCGTGTGTCTATTGGGGAACGCTTGCTAAAACGCTGCTCATTATGAAACTTACTGCAGTAATCCTGTTATCGGTCAGCCTGCAGGCCTGGGCCGAAGGGTTTGGTCAAACAGTTACCGTGGATGTTGAAAACGCTCCGATCTCCAAAGTTTTCAGGATCATCGAAAAGCAAAGCAACTATGTTTTCTTTTTCGATCAATCGCTGATCGAAAAAGGAGAAAAGGTAACCGTTCGCGTTCGCAACCGGCCATTGAAAGATGTGCTGGAAGAATGCTTCAGCAATCAGCCATTCACCTATTCAATAATAGGTACAATGATCGTAGTTAAGGCAAAGGAAATACAGGCAACGGAACAAGACATTCAACGCTTACCGGTTAAAGGCAGGGTCGTCAATGATAAAGGTTTGCCTTTGACGGGGGCATCCATCATGTTTAAAAATAGCAGCCGGGGAACCACAGCTGATGCGGATGGGAACTTTTTGTTGGAAGCAGAAGCCGGCTCCATCCTTGTTGTTTCTTATGTGGGTTTTAAGCAAAAGGAAATTGTTGTGCAAAGCACCAATGTGTTTCTCAGCGTGGTGCTTTCCGCTGAAGATAACGAAGTGGAAAATATTGTGGTGATTGCCTACGGCCGGGTGAAAAAGAGCGATCTTACCGGAGCTGTGTCACAGGTAAAGGGCAGCGAAATAAGTTCATATCCTACCACCAATGTGATCCAGGCATTAAGCGGCCGGGCATCCGGCGTGCGGGTCATACAGAATAATGGCACTCCCGGAAGCGCCATCAGTGTTCGTATTCGTGGCTCTAATTCTATTCTTGGAGGTAACGAACCGCTGTATATTATCGATGGTATGCCAAGCAGCCCGACCTATCTGCAAAGCGCCGATATTGAATCTATGGAAATACTGAAGGACGCGTCTTCAACGGCCATGTATGGTTCAAGAGGAAGTAATGGGGTAGTGCTGATCACAACACAATCAGGAAAAAAGAACCAGCCAACAAAAGTAAAACTCGATCTTGGCTATAGCACGCAGTCCATCACAAAGAAAATGAAATTGCTCGATCCGTATCAATACGTATCTCTTTATAACGAGCAGGCTGTGAATGACGGATTGGCGCCTTATTTTTCCCAGCGGGAAGTCGACTCCTTCCGAAACGTAAAGGGTACAGACTGGCAGGACCTGCTTTTACGCCGGGCGCCTTTGTATTCAACGAATATAAGTGTCAGCGACGGTTCCGAAAAAACAAGCTTCTACCTGTCAGCCGGCGCTTTTACGCAAGAAGGCATCATTCCCAATTCAGATTACAACCGGTATTCACTAAGAGCAAATATCAATCACGAGATCAGTCCGTTTGCCACCATTTCATTAAATACCGTTTACACACGATCCGACAGAAGCACGCAAGAGTCTCAACTCGGTAACCGGGGCGGCGATTTGTTCGGTGGGATGTTGTTTGCCCCGCCTACCGTAGGGCCTTACACGCCGGATGGGAAATATGTGCGGCTTAACACGGTGTATCCTTTCATCTCCAATGCGATCATTAACCCCGTAGCCATAAAGAATGAGGTATCGAACCGTTACAAGGTAGATGATATAGTAGCAAATGTGAATCTTAATATAAAGCCTGTAAAGAATGTCACCCTGCGTATATCGGGAAACATCATGAACAGCAATATGCGTAAGGATTTCTTCCGCAACAGGGAGCCCGACGCATTGAATTCAGTGGGTAACGCCAGTGTGACCACCACCCAGTACACCAGTCTGCTCAACGAAAATATCCTGAACTATAAGAATGTTTTTGGTGGCAGGCATAGTATCGATGTAGTGGCCGGCGTAATAGCGCAGATGGATAAAAGTACCAGTATGAATTCAGGCAATGCATCCGATTTCCTGAGCAATGAAGTGTATACCGGCAGTCTTCAATCGGCAGGTGTATCTGGTTTGCCCTCATCGAGCTATTCAAAAACAGTACTGGCCTCCTATGTTAGCCGGGTAAATTATGGGTTCGATAACCGTTACCTGCTCACACTGAGTTTCAGGCGCGACGGCTTTTCGCCCTATTCAGCGGAAAACCGCTGGGCGAACTTTCCCTCGGCCGCTATTGCCTGGAGAGCGTCGAAGGAAAACTTTATGCAAAACGTGCGTGCAGTGTCTGACCTGAAGATCCGCGCCTCGTACGGCCGCACCGGCAATACATCCATCGATGCTTACCAGTCGCTGAACATTTTGCAGCCTTACAATACCATCTTCGGCGATGCACTCAGTATTGGTTATGCGCCACGGGCGGAGTACCCCAGTAATTTAAGATGGGAAGTGACTGACCAGGTGGATATGGGCCTCGATCTCGCCCTCTTCAACAATAAGATCCGTTTTACCGCCGATTATTATCAAAAACAAACGAAATACCTGCTGAACCGCGTTCAGTTGCCTACTTCTTTCGGGTATGAAACATCCCTGCAGAATATTGGCGAGATCAGCAACCGGGGTATTGAACTGGGCGTAGATGCGGTAGTGCTGAACCAAACCGACTGGAAATGGGATATCGGCGCCAATATATCGTTCAACCGGAATAAAGTGGATAAATTGTATAAAGGCCAGGATGTTGTTGGCCCCAACATCTTTACAGGTAATATCAATGATTATGTAAACCTGCTTCGGGAAGGACTTCCCGTGTATGTTTTCTACGGCTACGTGGCCGAAGGATATACTGACAATGGGTTGATCAAATACCAGGATAAAGATACAAATGGGTCTATCAACAACTTCGATCGCAGCGTGATCGGTGATCCCAATCCTGATTTCTTTTATGGCCTGAACTCCGTTACCAAGTTTAAAAATTTTGAGCTTACGGTTTTTATCCAGGGATCACAGGGTAACGACCTGTTCAACCTGAACAAGGCCAGCACGCTTGACCTTGGCTGGGGACTGAACCAGATCGAAGAAGTGTATACCGATCATTGGACAACTGGTAAAACAGATGCCAAATATCCAAAGCCTTCTAACAAGATCAATGCGAATTTCTCAACGAGATTCGTGGAAGACGGATCTTACCTGAAGTTCAAGAACATTCAACTGGCTTATAACTTTCCGATGAAAAGCTGGGGCGTCAAAGCCATTAAATCTGCACAATTGTATGTCAGCGCTCAAAACATGATAGTGATCACGAATTACTCAGGCTATGACCCGGAAGTGAATGCTTATGGGTCTGCCAACTCTATGGTGCAGGGCGTTGACTATACCGTTTACCCAAACAGCAAATCACTAACGGTCGGGCTTCGTTGTGCATTCTAAACCAATAATCGAAAATCATTGCATATGAAATGAGCTATAAAAATTTTCGGGCAAATTTTCACCAACCGCGATGAAAATTTTTATGGTGAATTCCATTTGGCTAAAAAATAATAAAAATATTCAAATGAAATCATTTTTTGTACCCGCGGGATTTTGCCTGGTATTCCTGGCCTCCTGCTCCAGAATGCTGGACGAGCGTCCACAGTCGATAGCCGCGGAGAATTTTTATACTACTAATATCGAGATCGAAACAGGGTTGAATGCCGTTTATGAAACAGTGCGGTACCTCTCCACTTTTGGCGGTTTTTACACTATTCAACATGAGATCAATACCGAATACATGTTTGGCCGTGGCAGCTTTTCACCCATGAATACTTACCAGGGTTTGGATAATACCAATGTGGGACGCATTACCGATTCCTGGAACAATTTCTATAAAGGTGTTCGCAATGCCAACCTCATTATTCAAAAAGTACCGCTCGCCACCCGCGTTACGGAAGCAGATAAGGACCGTTATATCGCGGAAGCAAGATTTTTAAGAGGGCTGTATTACTTTCACCTGGTGCGGAACTGGGCCGGTGTTCCCCTGCATACCGAAAACAACCTCGATTCCGTTAACGTTCCAAAGAGCAGCCCCGGCAAGATATATGAGTTGATTGAAGCCGACCTGTTATTTGCTGAACAGCATTTGCCCGACAATCCACGTTTGGTGGGTACGCCTTCCAAATGGGCTGCAAAGACCGTTCTGGCTGAAGTTGCCCTAACGCTGAATAAACACGACCTCGCCCGCCGTGCGGCCAGTGAAGTGATAAAGTCAAATAAATATTCCCTGGTGGCCGTTTCCGTTGCCGAGGACTTTGAAAAATTATACGGCCGTGATGCCAATAATACGCCGGAGGAAATTTTCTATTTCAAGTTTTCCTCAAAAGTGGCGGGGCAGGGATACCAGTACCTGGCTTATCTGCATGCCACCAGCACGGCACATTTTCCGCCGGGCGGCTTTGCAACGATCTACAGTGATTCGCTGAACCCGTTCCTTCGCGACTGGAACAGGGCCGACCTGCGCTATCGCTTTAATTGGTATGCGTCGAATATCAATGTAAAACCTACAACTGTATTGTGTAAAAAATTCAGTGACCGGCAGGCAACGATCCCATCGGGCAATAATGATTACCCGCTTTATAAATATTCCGACGTTCTACTTTTCTATGCCGAAGCAGAAGCCGTAGTTAACGGCGCACCAACAGCCGATGCTGTAGAAAAACTGAACATGGTTCGCCGCCGCGCTTATGGTAAACCGGCGGGCACACCGAACCCTTCCATCGATCTGGTTGTTGGCGATTTCACTTCGCTCAATGCATTTGTGCGGCGCGTGGTGTTGGAGCGTGGCTATGAATCGATCGGTGAGGGCAAACACTGGTTCGACCTGAAGCGCCTGGGCCTTGTACAGGAAGAGATCCAGAAAGTGGAAGGATTGACTGTGGCAGACAAGCACCTGCTGTGGCCCATCCCTCCCCGCGAATTCAATGGCAATACAGCACTGGATCCAACACTGGACCAGAATCCCGGCTACTAAGCGCTGTTATCAAAATTTTTCAATTGTAATGTAACTGAACTATGAAGTACTTCAGACTGGTATTGCTTTTCCTGTCAGGTACGTTCTGCCTGCAAGGTTGTACAGGCCAAACGAATGGCATACAGGCCGACATCTGTATCTATGGTGGTAATGCAGCCGGCGTGATCGCCGCCTACACGGCTGCGAAGATGAATATGAAGGTATTACTGATTGAGCCGGGGAAGCATCCCGGCGGGCTCACTTCCGGCGGACTTGGTTATACCGATATCGGGAACAAATATGCCATCACGGGGCTTTCACTCGACTTTTACCGGCGTGTAGGTAAGCACTATGGAAAGCTGGAGCAATGGATCTTTGAACCACATGTTGCGGAAAACATCATGAATGAATATCTCAGGGAGGCAAAGGTGCAGGTGATGTATGGCCATCAGCTTGCTGACGTGGAAAAAGTACATGGAAAGATCATTTCCATCACGGTTGATCCCGTTTCCGGTAGCGGTTCCAGAAAGATCAATGCCGGCATGTTCCTCGATTGCTCCTATGAAGGCGATCTCATGGCAAAAGCCGGTGTTTCGTATACTGTGGGACGTGAAGCCAATAGTTTGTATAATGAAACCTATAACGGCGTACAGCTTCTGGAAGGACATCAGTTTCCCGATGGTATTGACCCTTACAAAGTTCCCGGCGACAGCAGCAGCGGACTGATATGGGGAATAAGCAGCGGCGTGCTGGCCCCACCCGGAAGCGGCGACAAAAAAGTACAGGCCTATAATTTCAGGATCTGCCTGAGCAAAGATCCGGCTAATCGTATACCCATTACAAAGCCGGATAATTATGATGCCGCACGTTACGAACTACTGCTCCGGTACCTGAAACATAAAGTACCTGGTGATCTCTGGGGCTTCCTGAAGTTTGACCTCATGCCGAACAACAAAACCGATATTAACAATAACGGTCCCATGTCAACGGATATGATCGGTATGAACCACCATTACCCGGAAGCTGATTATGTTACCCGTAAAAAGATCCAGCAAGAGCACGAGGATTACACAAAGGGATTGCTTTATTTTATTGGCCATGATGAGCGAATGCCCCAACACCTGCGTACACAAATGTTGCAATGGGGATATCCTAAAGATGAGTACACCGACAATAACCACTGGACACCTCAAATGTATGTGCGTGAAGCGCGCCGGATGACCGGAGCATATGTAATGACGCAACACAATTGCGAGGGCAGGGAAGTAGTAGATGATGGCATTAGTCTGGCTGCCTATACTATGGATTCGCATAACTGCCAGCGACTGGTGGTGAACGGCATGGTGAAAAATGAAGGAAATGTGGAGATCGGCGGATTTGGGCCTTATCCCATTTCTTATCGCTCCATTATACCCAAAGCAACAGAATGTACCAATTTGTTGGTTCCTGTATGTTTATCCGCCAGCCATATTGCCTATGGTTCCATTCGAATGGAACCTGTATTCATGGTATTGGGTCAGTCGGCAGCCATTGCAGCCACGTTTGCCATTAAAGAAAAAAAAGATGTTCAGCATGTTGACGTAAAAGC
>DASUVL010000961.1:0-16152 GCA_036379015.1 Niastella sp. | reverse complement strand
GCTCATCGATGAAAACATGAGCGACAAAGACGTCAATGTGGAATGGCTGGCCAGCCAGTTATTGTTAAGCCGCACCCAGTTGTACCGGAAAATAAAAGCGCTTACTGATCAGTCGGTCCATGAATTTGTAACTACCATTCGCCTCAATAAAGCCGCCCAATTACTTCTCGCAGGACAGCATACTGTAGCTGAAATTGCTTTCATGGTCGGCTATTCCGACAGCACCAGCTTCAGCCGTATGTTCCAGAAACAGTTCAAACAAACGCCCAAAAAATACAGCCAGCAGGGAGGGCATGGGTGAGGGCAGGCAACCGGCCAATCGTACCAAAAAAGCGGCTTTTTGATACATCATGGCGTGAAACAATTTTTAAAACTCTTGATTATCATTGCATTAAACTAATTCTCGATTTTTTGTTCAGGATAGCTCAGGACAGAGCCCAGTAATAGGTTGACTAGTTTTATACCGTGAATATTCATTATATTTCACATTCGATTGCTACTAGAACCAACTAGAACCAAACATTGCGATATGAGAAAGCTTATTCCCCGATCACGCTCCACAGCGTCAATTGATAATGGCTATGTACCATTAAATCCGAAGCACGAATATTTACAATCTTCTCTTATTTATTTATCAGGAACCCGGTTAATGTAAGCCTTTAATATGAACATATCAATAATGCGATATGCTGTACTATGTGCAGCACTGGGGCTATTATTTGCCTGTAAAAAAAAGTTCAACGATTATTACGAGCGTCCTGCTAATCTTGAACCGCACATTTATCAACAGCTGGAAGCCAGAGGTAATTTCACCAACTTGCTGGCGGTTATAGATAAAGCAGGGTATAAACACATTTTGTCATCTTCCGGTTACTGGACATTCTTTGCTCCGCATGATGCTGCCTTCAATACATACTTATCTGAAAACAAACTAGGCAGTGTAGATGAGCTTGATTCAGCAGCCTGCCGCGCATTTGTCACTTACTGTCTTGTTTATAATGCTTTTAGAAAAGAACGACTCGATGATTATCAAAGCCAGACAGGTTGGGTGCCAAATTCAGCTTTTAAAAGAAGAACGGCAAACTACACCTTCGTGTATACCGGAACAGACACCAGCGGAAAGCAACTTAAGATGATCGACGTCAACCGCAACAGCATAACCTATGAAGATGCCGATAACAACAATAAGCATATCCCATACTTTGTCAATGATTTCATGACGAACAAAAAGCTAACTGCATGGGATTATAATTATTTCTACCCCAATAGCACTTATACCGGTTTTAACGTAGTAGACGCCGCTGTAACCGAACAGGACATAGCCGCAGAGAACGGTGTAATTCATATAATAGACAAAGTGATAACTGCATTGCCGTCCATTGATCAGTTCATGGAAGGAAAAAAGCAATACAGTCTGTTCAAAAGCCTGCTCGATAAATTCATGGTGCAATATGTTTTTAACCCAACTGTTACCCGGCGTTACCAGCTTACCACAGGAATTCAGGAAAATGTGTACACCAAAGTCTATTCGGCACCAGGTGGTCCCCTGGCCTATGCGTTGAATAACGAGAACCAATTGCAATCGCTGAACCAGGCGCAAATAGAAAGCTATTCCATTTTTGTTCCCACCAACGATGTACTGCAACCGTATATAAACAATGTGTTGTTGGAAAATTATCCGCCCGGAACCACGCTGAGCGACGTGCCAGTGAGCATTGTGTGCGACTTTGTAAATGCGCACCTGTGGCAAAAGGCCGTTTGGCCAAGCAAATTCAATGAAACGACCAACTTCCTGGGCGAAGCGGCCCGCTTTGATGCAGCAACCGATATTACGGAGAAAAAGGTATTGAGCAATGGCATTTTCTACGGCACTAAAAAAGTACAGGACGCCAATGTGTTCACCAGTGTTTACGGTCGCGCCTATCTAGATCCGAAATATTCCATGATGACAAAGTTGCTGAATTTCGAATTGAAGTCGGTAGTATCGGATGCGGATCGCGAATTCACCCTGTTCATGATCAGCGATTCTGTGCTGAACGCCGCCGGCTTTAAACACGATGCCAGCGTAAGCAATGACATCTATCAGCAATACAAGTTCGAGCCGCCGGCAGGTTCTACCATACCGGCCAGCACCGGGGCAACAACCCGTAACCGCTTGTTACGCATCCTGAACCTGCATGTGGTGCCTGGCATACTCAACGATCTTATGAATGAAGGCCCGGCACTGACAATAGGCGGAGAGTACATCGGGTTTAAAAACAACAAAGTTTTCTCTTCTGGTAATGTAGAGGCAAATGAAACTATAGACATTGTGCGCTCCAAAACCGCAAAGAACGGCAGGGTATATTATATCAACAAACTGTTAAACTTCAGCGAGAGTGTAGTGGCCACTCATATTGAAAAACTTGGCACTACGCCCTCAACCTCTGCATCGCCCTATAACTTCTTCTGGGAATTTTTAAAAACATCCAGTATCTATACGGCCACGACAAAAACGATCAACGGTATTGCGAATGGTTCATTCTACACCTTGTTCGTTCCCGACAACAACGCTATACGGCAGGCGGTGAAAGACGGATTGCTGCCCGGCGACGCAGTAACCGGCAACCCGAATTTCAATGCAGCCACTCAAACAAATTCTGAAAAGATACGGGTAAGCCTCTTTATCTCTTACCATTTTCTCGACCGGCATATAGTAGCGGCCGATGGAGTGGAAAAAAGCGGCCTTCCAACCTTGCTCAAAACAAATCTCGGTGAACCCATAACTGTTTTTGTAAACAATGCCCCGGGCATCATTCAGTTAAAAGATAACCATGACCGAACGGCTAATGTGATCTCTTCACCCGGCACATTCATGGGCAACAGGATCATGATACATCTAATAGATAATTACTTGAAATACCCCTTATAAAATTGTAAAACAGCGTTATGAGCAAGTTGTATAGAATAGGTTGCTTTATTACTGGCCTGCTTTGTTTCTACAGCGTGGTGGCGAACGCTCAACAGGCCAGTGCTTCTAATGCCGTGGCGATCAGGGGCAAGGTTATTGACAAAAAAACCAAAGGCTCCATGCAGGGCGTCACCGTTTCAGAAGTGGACGCAGACGGCCGCTTTGTAAAAGGCACCACTACCGATATAGAAGGGAATTACAGCCTGAAGATCATCAACAATAAAAACAAGATCACCGTTTCTTACGTAGGATATAAATCGCTTACCGCAAGTATCAATGGGAGGACAACCATTGATTTTCAACTGGAAATGGGCGGGGCCGATTTTGAAGAGGTGATCGTAGTAGGCGCCAGGACCAGCGACAATGGCCTTGGGGCCACCTCACAACGAAAGCTTACCACCTCGGTAGCCACCATTGCGGCCAAACAACTGGAAGAAATGCAGGCAGTGAGCATTGACCAGGCATTGCAGGGGCGGTTGGCCGGCGTTGATATCACAGCTACCAGCGGTGATCCCGGCGCAGCCATGAATATCCGCATCCGCGGGGTTTCTTCCATCAACTCAACCGGTAACCCATTGATAGTTGTAGATGGTATGCCCTATGAAACGGAGATCCCCAGTGATTTCAACTTTGGCACGGCAGACGAACAGGGCTATGCGCAATTGTTGAACATTGCACCAGCCGACATTCTGACCATCACCGTACTGAAAGACGCCGCCGCTACTGCTGTGTGGGGAAGCCGCGCCGCCAATGGGGTGCTTATCATTAATACCAAACGCGGTACCCGCGGTAAACCCAGTGTTTCCTATTCATTTAAAGGATCTACTTCCATACTGCCCAATGCCATTCCCATGCTGAACGGTGATGAATACTCTACCATGATCCCGGAAATTTATATGAACCGGAACGGGTTGAACCTAAGCCAACAAAGTTCCCGCGAATTCAATTACGATCCCAACGATCCTTACTGGTACCATAACTACAGCAATAATGTCAATTGGGTGGATGCGGTTAGCCGGAAGGGTTTACTGAACGATAATACCTTGTCAATTAACGGTGGCGGGGAAAAGGCAAAGTATTATGCCTCTATGGGTTACTTCAATCAAAAAGGCACCACTATCGGAACGGCGCTCAACAGGCTGAACACCCGTATCAATCTCGATTATACCATTTCTGACCGGATAAAGATATTTACCAGCATTGCCTACACGCATACCAACCAGAGCCGGAATTACTTAAGCTCGAAAGATGATGCCATTCGCGGGGTTGCATACCTCAAGATGCCAAACATGAGCATCTTCGAATATGATGAGCTGGGTAATGTGACGCCCAACTATTTTTCACCGACGTCCAATGTACAGGGATATTACAGCCGCATCTATAACCCGGTTGCTATGGCATCAGAAGCAAAATATTCGGTAATAGGCGAAAGAATAGTGCCCCGCTTTCATATCGATTACAGTTTTATCAAAAGCGTGTTATGGGCCACCTTCGATGTACAGTTCGACATCAACAATACACAGAACACCAGCTTCCTGCCGCAGGTAGCAACCGGCCGGCCGAATACCGAAACTGCGGTAAACCGGTCGTACAATGGCGATATCGATCTGTTCGGCGTTACTACAAGAACCAGTTTGTCGTATACACCCACCCTGAAAAATATCGACCATAATTTCTCCGCTTTCTTCAACCTGTTCACCAACGATTTTAAATCGGTGAACCAGGAGATGATGACCTCCAATACCGCTTCATCGCTGCTGGTAGATCCTGCATCGCCCTCGCGCACACAGAACCCGGAATTAAAGGCGGTTTCAGGAAGCAGTCAAACCCGCTCGCTGGGCGCCGTGGTGGAGGTACGTTACGATTTTAGGGACAAATATCTTTTCTCGGCTACCCTGCGTGGTGATGGTAATTCGCGGTTTGGTCCGGCCTACCGCTATGGTTTATTCCCCGGCGGTTCTTTTGCCTGGCGTATTTCAGAGGAGAAACCTTTCAAAAAGATCAAACAACTCGACGACCTGCGGTTCAGGCTCAGCTATGCATTGGCGGGCAACGCGCCCCGGCTTGACTACACCTTTTATAACACCTACACTACGTATTCAACCAGCTACCTTGGCAGTAATGGCATTTACCCTTCGAGCATGCGGCTCGAAAACCTGCGTTGGGAAACGGTGAATGGCGCCAATACCGGTTTGAATATCTCATTGTTCAAAGGTCGCCTCAGGGCAGATGTTGACTTTTACCGCAATCGCACCACAGACCTGTTCTTCGAAAATCTGCAGATCGCTTCCCATACCGGTTTCAATGCGGTGAACATGAACGTGGGCACCATGGATAACCAGGGTTGGGAAATTGCCCTCTGGACACAACCGTATAGGAACAATGACCTCACCATTGGTTTCGATTTCAACGTTTCCCAAAACCAGAACATCATTCGCGAGATCTCGGAATTTTACCCCAGTACAAGAGGCGATGTGGGCATTAACGGCGAGTATATGCGCATGCTGCAGGTAGATAACCCCTTTGGTTCATTTTATGGATACAAATACAAAGGCGTATATGCCGATAAGGACGCAACCATAGCTAAAGGCGCCGATGGCAAACCCATTATTGGCCCCAACGGGCAAATAGTATACATGCATTTCAATTACCCTACGGTCGATTATGCCTTCCAGGAAGGCGATGCCATGTATGAAGACATTAACCACGATGGCAATATCAATTACATGGATGTAGTGTACCTCGGCAACAGCAATCCCAAATTATCCGGCGGGTTCGGTCCATCGGTAACCTGGAAGAACCTGAAATTGTCCACCTTCTTCAGCTTCCGGTACGATTATGAAATTGTGAACGCCACTAAAATGAATACCTCCAGCATGCACAACTACGACAACCAAAGCAAAGCCGTATTGCGCCGCTGGCGTAAACCAGGCGACATAACCGACATCCCGCGTGGTATCATCAGCGGCGGCTATAACTACCTGGGCAGCGATCGCTATGTGGAAGATGCTTCCTATCTCCGTTTCCGGGTAATTTCTCTACGGTATACATTCGAGAAGAAGTTCCTCGAAAAAGTAAAAATGAAAACGCTCAGCGCATTTGTCACCGCAGAGAACATATATACCTGGACCGGTTATACCGGGCAGGACCCCGAAATAAGCACCCGTGGTGCAGATCCGTTCAGGGTAGCCAATGATTATTCCATGACGCCGCCGGCAAAAATATTTACCATCGGTTTGCAGGCAAGTTTCTAAGCAGGCAAACAAATTATGAGCTGAACATAACAATTGCATCTGATGAAAAGAACATTTTTCCATATAATATTGATCGGCCTGGTAACCGGTTTTGGTTCCTGCAAAAAATGGCTCGATCTGAAACCGCAGGACGGTATCGTGGGCGATGAATTCTGGAATACCAAAGAACAGGTAGACGCCGCCGTTACAGGTGTGTACACCTCATTACAGGCCAATACCGAATTGTTCTTTATCTGGGGAGAGGCCAGGGCCGACATGGTAATGCCCGGTTTTCGCGCCAACCAGGATGAACTGGATATAGTGAACCTGAATATGCTGCCCAATAACAGGTATGCGAACTGGCGCACCATGTATCAATCTATCAATTATTGCAATTCCATTATACAGATGGCGCCGGGCGTGCTGCAAAAAGACAATACGTTCGGCCAGGCGCAGCTCGACCGTGCGCTTGGACAGGCGCTCGCCATCAGGGGCTTGTTGTACTTTTACCTGGTACGCAGTTTTGGCGAAGTGCCGCTTAATTTAAAAGCCACCGTAAGTGATAATGACGTGGTGGGCCTGGCCAAGAGTAGTCAGGTAGATCTGCTTAACCAGATCGTGGAAGACCTGCAAAGAGCGGCTACATTACTACCCGAAACCTATGGATCAGTTGAGCAGGATAAGGGCCGCGTATGCCGTTATGCCGCTCATGCAATGCTGGCCGATGTATACATGTGGATGGACAAATACAACGAGGCCGCTGCCGAATGCGATAAGATCATCAACGCCCAAAAATATTCGCTGGTAAATCGCAGCAGTTTCTTCAACAGCGTTTTTTTCAGAGGCAACTCCCAGGAAAGTATTTTCGAACTGCAGTTCGATGAGCAGCGATTGAACCCGTTTTATGATATGCATGTACCTGGGAGAAAAAGATGGGGCGCAGGGACTCACCTCGTTGATATGGTATATGGTATTGACATGGTAAGCGCGTTCCCGAAAGTAGATGTAAGAGGCGATGAAACATCATTCCGTAGCACCGACTTCACCATCTGGAAATATATGGGCGCCGATAACCGGGGTGACGATTTTCGTCCCCAGGACGAGTCATTCGCGCATTGGATTTTCTACCGCTATGCCGACGTGCTGTTGCTGAAAGCAGAAGCCCTCAATGAAATGAATAAACCGGTGGAAGCATCGCGCATAGTGAAAGATATCAGGGAACGCGCGACTGCCATTGACCTGAAAATAATGGATAGCGCAAACAAAGGCCCAATGGCTATTTTCATTTTGGAAGAAAGACAACGCGAGCTGGCTTTTGAAGGAAAGCGCTGGTACGATGTATTGCGCAATGCAAAACGGAATAATTATGAAAAACGCCAGTTACTGATGGACATGGCTTCCCTCAGTATTCCTGCCGATCGCCGGCAAGCCGCATTTACCAAGCTGAGGGACAATAACAGCCATTACTTCCCGGTGTATTTCTATGAATTGCAAACAAACAAATTGCTTGAACAAAATTCCTTTTATAAATAATAAACGGTTTGCCATGAAACATACCTTTCTCATATATTTTGCTACAGTGGTTGGTGTGGCGGGGTTTATGGCCGGCAGTTGTAAGAAGCAGGACCTTAAGCTCACTACAACAAACGACGTGAACATTGTAGGGTATTTAGAAAAATACCCCGATTCATTCTCGCTGTGGAAACAGATACTTGACAGAACGGAGGTCAGTAATTTCCTGAATGCGTTTGGCTCTTATACCGCATTTGTTCCCACCAATACAGGTGTTACTGCCTGGCTGGCTGCCAACAGGGCAACCAGCGTAGAAACTGCCGATCTGAGCCTGCTGAAAGAGATCGTGAAATTCCATTTGCTGAATGATACCATCTCAAGCTCCACATTCAAAGATGGCAAGCTGTCTTCGCCCACCATGCACGGGCAATTCCTGATCACCGGCGCCCGGAATGAAGGCGCCGTATCGAGCTTTCTCATCAATCGCCAGGCATTGGTGACACAATCGAATATCAGGGTAGGTAACGGGTACATTCACGTGATAGATCATGTGCTGGAGCCCGCCAAACTCACCATTGGAAAACAACTGGAAGCCAATCCCGATTTTTCCATTTTTGTAGAGGCCCTGAAAGAGACAAAATACTTCCAGCTGCTGGATACAGTTATAACCGATTCAAGCAAAAGATGGAAGACCGTGCTGGCCGAAAGCAACCAGGCATTGGCCGATAGCCAGATAACGTCTTTTGCCAAATTGAGAGAAAAATACCCCATTGATACGATAGGCCATGATACGATAGACCATCTGAAACTATACGTCGCCTACCATATTGTAAATGGCATTCAGTTCCTGGGCGATATTATCAATGCCCCATCACACCTCACGCTGCAGCCACAGGAGGTGATCAGCACCAAACTGGTCAACAATGAAGTGGTGATCAATCAGGATGTATTTAACGGTGTGGTGGAAAAAGGCGTGCTGCTGGTAAGAAGTAAAAGCGATTACGCCGCCACGAACGGGGTATGGCATACCGCGAATACCCATTTCGCCGCCAAAGTTCGCAACCCAACCGCGGTATACTGGGACCTGTGCTCCTTTCCCGAGATCATGAAACAACCGGCATTTTATAAAAAGTCATGGTTCCAGTTCGATAAATTGAGCCAGGAAGACCGGCCCATTCAGGATATTGACTGGCATTATATGTGGGCTGACCATTGGATCAAATACGAATACAGCACAACAGGAAGCCTGAGCAACTATGCTTATAATAATGATATCCTCACCGTTCCCATGGGTGCCCCATCAAACAACAACAGGGCGCAATGGTTTGAATTCACTACACCGCCCATTATCAAAGGCCGCTACAAAGTCTGGATCTGTTATCGTAACAGGAGCGGCAGCGGCACTATTTCCGGCATAAATGTGTTCGTTGATGGCGAACTGATGGAAAGACCGGTAAACCTCACGCAGGGTTATCCCGGTGGCACAAACGAGGAACTGGAATCGCTGGGTTGGAAAAGGTATACCACTGGCGGCTCATTTGCCGGCAGATGTGTGGGCGATGTGGATATCAAAACCACCGAACGGCATAAGCTGCGCCTTGAATGCATATCAGGCTCTGGTTCCGCAGCTCATTTAGATATGGTGCACTTTATTCCGATTGATCAGATACAGTTTTGGCCGCGGTTTGCACCCGACGGCACCGAGGTATGGCAATAATACCTGATCGCCAACATCACATTATACAACGATTGAAATGAAACAGATGAATAGAAATAATATTATAGCCATATTGATCATTGCTGTTGTGCTTGGTAGTGCAATGACAGGTTGCAATAAATGGAAGGACCATAATGGGCTCAGCGATCCTGCATCGAGCGTTGATCTTTTTCAACAGATACAGGCAACACCTGAACTAAGCCGGTTTGCCGAACTGCTTACAAAGTCGGGGTACGACAAACTGATCGCTGGTTCGCAAAACTACACCGTGTTCGCACCGGTGAACGAAGCGCTGGTTTCTCTTGACCCGGCCGTTGTTAACGATACAGCAAAGCTGCGCCTGTTTGTAGGTAACCATATCAGCAACCAGTTGCAGCACACAGGCAGCGATACTGTGTTGCGGCTGCCCATGATCAATGGCAAGTATAACAATCTGCTGCAAATGCAATTTGATGAGGCAACGGTTACAATAGCCAACAAATTTGGAAAGAACGGCCTGCTGCACATCATCAACAAAGCAGTACCTGCGCTTCCCAATGCCTGGGAGTTTGTACAGAAGGATCCCTTAATGCCAAACCAGCAAAAAAACGTTATGTTGGCACTGAAGACCAATGGTGGTGATCAGGCGTTCCTCAAAAATGTGTATGACCTCAGCAATGAAAAAAAGCAATATACATTTTTTGCGATGGCAGATACAAGTTGGCAGAAAGAGCTGGGAAAGTACGTTCCGTTCTTTGCTACCACTACGACAGATAGCACACTGACCTTTGCCAGTATGGCCGTATTGAACGACCTGGCAATTGAAGGCGCATATACACCAGCCAAATTGCCCGATACCGTTTTGTCGAAATTCAATACAAAAGTAGGCATCGATAAAAGCGCCGTTGTGCAAACCGTTAAAGTAAGCAATGGTATTGTATACCTCATGCGTAAACTCCCCGTATTGCCAAAACACAAATTTCAGCCGATCATTATCCAGGGTGAGGACTATACCTCAGCTAAATTATCCAGACCCGCCAATACCTATATAAGAGAAAGATTCAACCAAATTACCGGGAAAGACTTCAGGGATGTGCTGGTGTTCGGCCACGGCACTGTAGAATATTACCTGGGTTACGAGCTAAGGAATGTTCCTTCCTTAAAATATAGAGCGTATTGGGTAGCCTTGCACGATAACATCAACAGCAATACCGGCACTTTTAGACAAAAGCTGGGAATAGAATTCCCGCTCGCCCCTGATATCCCTTATATCACGGTTTTACTCAATAATTATAAAGAGGTAGATCTGGGTGTGTTTACGGTGACTTCGTTCAAACCATTGCTAAATATTTATCTCACCGCAGACAACAATACCAATAGCGATCTAAACAAGATCACCGTCGATTACATACGGCTGGAACCGGTATTTAACTAATTATTACTGACATTATTCCAAAACGATGCTGAACAAAAGAAAATGGCTTGCCGCAATAATTATAAATGGGTGTGTGACCCTGATGGGCGGTTCCCTGTATGCACAGGATAGCACGGCAGACAGGGTTATTGAAATAAGCAGACAGGGCGTTAATGTGTCGGGCCGGGTAACCGATGCCATAACAAAAAAAGGATTAGCCGGTGCGCGTATAAAGGTGGAGAATTTTTCGGCCACTTTATCAGATAGCACCGGGCATTTTACCTGTAAGGCGCCATCCTATACAACAACGATCATTGTAGAAGGAGAGGGGTACAGCACCAAACTCATTCCGTTAAAAGGCCGCAGCACATTAGACGTGTTCTTACAGGATGAAACCCTGGAAACGTTCAACGAAACAGTGACCATGCCTTTTGGACCCGTTAGCAAAATGCAGGCAACGGCCGCCACAGGCGCATATAACGTCAATGCCGGCTGGAACGAACCATTTGAATTAACCGACGCCCTGTTACAGGGGAGAATGGCCGGACTGAACGTGGTGCGCCGTTCAGGCGCACAGGGCGTGGGAGCGAACCTGTTCTTAAGAGGATCCAATTCGCTGTACGCCACCAATAAGCCGCTGATCGTTATCGATAACCTTATATTCGACGCCAACGAATACGGCGAAAGCATTATCGCCAACAACTACACCAATCCATTAGCGCTGATCGACATAAAGGATATTGACAACATTTCGGTACTAAAGGACGCCAGCAGCATCTATGGCACAAAAGGCGCAAATGGCGCTATTATCATTACCACGGCAAAAGCGCGCACCCAGGCCACCCGCATCGATTTCGCTCTTTATAGCGGTTTTAACCAGGCGCCTAAACGCCTGCCCGTGATGAATGCAGCCGATTACCGCACCTATCTGCATGGGATATTGCAAAGCAAGGGTATGAGCCACGAAGAAATTCAGGCGCAACCTTACATGAATGATGATCCCGCTTATCCGCTCTATTCCCAATACCATTTCGATACCGACTGGCAACAAAAGGTAATGGCTAACAGCTTCAACCAAAATGCCTTTTTGAAAATAACCGGAGGCGACGATATTGCCCTGTACGGCCTGAGCATGGGTTTCACAAAAAATAACGGTATTGTAAAACGTACCGATTTTTCCCGTTACAATACCCGCTTCAATGCGTTGTTCAACTTCACCAAAAGATTTACCGGCAATACCAATTTATCGTTCAGCTATAACGAACAGGACCTGAAAGACCAGGGTATAGCCGATAAAACAGCGCCTGTATTTCTCGCCCTCATCAAAGCGCCGTTCCTGAATGATAAAGATGTGAACGAAAAAGGAATTGAATCGCCCAACCTCTCCGACCTGGACACATTCGGTATTACCAACCCGGCTGCGATCATCGATAATATGCTGGCGCGTAATAAGTACTATCGCTTTATGGGCTCATTTGGTTTTAATTATGAGCTCTCGAATAAATGGAAAGCCAGCACCACCATTGGCGTGGTATATGATAAAATTCGCGAGAACTTTTTTGTTCCCAGAAAAGGTATTGCCAACGATACGCTGTCGAACGGTATTGCCGACAGCCGCATGGGCACCCAGGTAAAACGGTTGTTCACGATTTACAACGATACCCGCATCGAGTATAAAAAAATATACCAGAACATACACAATTTTGTTGCCCGCCTTGGTATGCGTTACCAGGCAAACAAAGCCTCGCAACATTTTGCGTTTGGCTTCAACTCATCAACCGACGACCTTACCAGTGTGCAGAACGGGGTGAATGCCTTGCGCCAGGTGGGTGGTGGATTGGGCGACTGGAACTGGCTGAACTTTTATTTCAATTCAGAATATGGTTTCAGGGATAAATTGTTCTTTACGCTGAACGCAGCTATGGACGGTTCATCCCGGTTTGGTCCGCAGGCGCCGAATGGCATTACCATCTCAGGCCGCAAATTCCCTGTAATGCCATCCCTAAGCGCAGCCTGGCTTGTTTCATCGGAGAACTGGATGGCGCATTCCGTATTAGACCTGTTAAAACTGAGGGGAACTTTCGCCATTGCAGGCAACGACGATATCGGGAACTACAACAGCGGTCGTACCTATACATCGCAGAACTTATTGGGTGCGCAGGGACTTGTACGTGGCAATATTGCCAATCCCGCCTTACAATGGGAAACCGTTACGAAAATGAACCTTGGCCTCGACCTTGCTTTCTGGAATGAAAGAGTGAACATAAGTATTGACGCCTACAAGCACAAAACAACCAACATGCTGGTGTATCAACCGCTGTCGCCCTTAAGCGGTTTTGAATATACGCTCACTAATGATGGCAGTATGAAAAATACCGGACTGGAACTGGCGCTGAATGTCCGCGTGGTGAATGGCAGCAACCTCAAATGGGACGTAGGCATTCAGGCAGCCACAAACAAAAACAAAGTACTCGCTGTACCGGGTGGTAGTGTATTCACGCCATTTGCCGGCGCAACCATTATCACCGCAGTTGGAAAGCCAGCAAACCAGTTCTATGGGCATCGCACCAATGGCGTCTATTCAACCGATGCCGAAGCTGCCGGTTTGCAAAAGAAAAATACCGACGGGTCATTGTCTACATTCAAAGCCGGCGATGTTCGCTTCGTGAACATGGGTGATAGTAATATCATCGACGATAACGACCGCGATGTAATTGGCGATCCCAACCCGGTATTTACCGGTGGTTTCAGCAATCGTATCAGCTGGAAACGTTTTGAGCTGAATGCCCTGTTCACCTTTAGCCAGGGCGGTGATGTGTTCAACTATCTGCGTTACCGCCTGGAGTCTGCCAACGGAATAGAGAACCAGCTGCAAAGCGTAAACAATAGATGGAGCGCGCCCGGCCATGTTACCACTACGCCCAAAGCAACCTGGGGCGATCCCATGGGCAACAGCCGGTTCAGCGACCGTTGGATAGAAGACGGTTCGTACCTGCGTTTGCGTAGTCTTTCAATACAATATAATGTGCCGGTGAAAGCAGGGGTATTTATAAAAAGCTTTACCATTTATGGCGCAGCTACCAACGTATTCACCATTACGAAATACAAGGGGTACGATCCGGAATTCAGTGTAACGCAAAGTGTTTTCACCCAGGGTATCGATACCGGGCTCGATCCATTGTATCGCAACGTAACATTAGGTTTCCGTATGGGCTTATAAATTATTTGAACTATGAAATTGACAATTAAAACAGCCATGCTGGCCGGATGCCTGATCGCCGCTTTGGCATCCTGTAAAAAAGTACTGGACGTAAAACCAGGTACTGATCTCACCGCAGAACAAATGTACCGCGATGTATATGATGCCAATGCTGCGGTGATGGGCATTTATGGAAAGTTCATGAGCCTTTCCGACAGGTATGTTATCCTTAACGAATTGCGGGGCGATCTGATGGAGGTTACCAATAACGCCGATGAATACCTTCGGCAGATCAGCAATCATATGGTAAAGCCCGACAACCCGTACATCAATCCACGGCCATTTTATGAACTGATCAATAATTGTAACGATGTATTGAAGAATTTCCAGCTCATGCGGCAATCGACCAAACTATCGGAGCAGGATTTTATCCAACGCTATTCCGATATTGGTTGTCTGCGATCTTTCCTTTATTTGCAATTAGGCATTCATTATGGCGAAGTGCCATATGTAACGGAAGCCCTGGAGAACATCAATGATGTGAAGGACCTGTCAAGGTTTCCCCGGTTGCCATTGAAAGTATTATTAGACAGTTTGATCAACTTTACAGAGCTCCTGCCATATAAAGACAATTATACCGCAAATTTGAACACCGGGACCGGGACTTCGTTGAACATTATACTCGATGGCTACCAGACAGAGAAGTTCTTTATCAATAAAAAGATAATATTGGGTGATCTGTATCTGTGGAAAGGAAATTACAAAAAAGCAGCTACCTGGTACAAAGAAATAATGGAATATTCAACCCCAAGCGCCAATCTCTTAACCCGTTTCCTCATGTATAAACGGGGATGGCAGGACAAACCTAATAATGTGGTGAGTTATTTAAAAGCAGGCGACGCCACCACACTTGATTATGTCAATAGTTGGGGCACCATGTTCGAAACAAGAAATGATGACCGCTTTGGCGATGAAATGATCTGGGCAATGCCATACGATAGCAGGTTCAAACCTGAGAACCCGTTGATCAAACTCTTTTCCCCTATTGGCGGCAGTTACCTGGTAAAACCGTCACACGAAATAATCGAATACTGGAACAACCAGGAACAACGGCCGGTAGTTGGTACAGGCGCATTGACCGGCATACCGTACGACGCCCGGGGCTTATTGAGTCAACGTACTATTGGCGGACAACCTACCATCACCAAATACCTCGGGAACTATATCAGCCTGAGTACATCGTTTCCGTTAAACCCATTGGAGAAGAATGGCAGCTGGTTCCTGTTCAGGGCGGCGCATTTGCACCTGCGTTTTGCCGAAGCCGCCAACCGCGATGGCCAACCGCGACTGGCCTACGTACTTTTTAACGGCGGTATACGCAGTTATAACCCAATGCCCACAGGCGAAACAAACGTCACCAAATATAGCAATACCCTTAATCTTGATAGCCCCTATAACTTTGATGCCCGCCAGGGCGAGATCCCGTATTTCAGAAGCCCATGGCATCGCAATGACGGAGTTCGTTTACGCGCTAACCTGATCAATTATAAACTAACGGCAACGAGCCAGGCCGATAGCATTTACCAGGTTGAAACCGGTATTCTGGAGGAACAGGCATTGGAAACCGCATTTGAAGGCACCCGCTGGCCCGATCTGTTAAGGGTTGCCATCAGAAGAGATGATCCTTCATTCATTGCCGACAAGATCTATAATAAACTAAAAAACAACCTGGCAACCGAAGGCATAGCCGCCGAAGCGAGAAAAAATCTGATGAACCGCGACTGGTTCCTGCCATTTAAGTGGGAGTAGCAAAGTGTATAAAAATAAACTGAACTGAAATTGCCGCTCGCATAGACAATAGCTGATTCCTGGGGATGTTTGCATCATTTCTGTAGAGGAGGCAGGAAATGAAAAATAAGAGGGATTGAATGCCAGGGCGATAGGCATAATTTCCAGTGAGAAACGATTCATTTCTTACTGGAAATTATGTTTTTCCAACGGGAATTATATATCTATCTAACATTATCAATAAATGATTCCGCTATAAATAGTCCTGTCTGATGGGTGTAAAAACGTCCAATACTTCTCCTGCTTCCACAATTTGTATTGAATGCTCTACATTGGCAGGTATGGAATAGCTATCACCTT
>DASUVL010000960.1:0-2669 GCA_036379015.1 Niastella sp. | reverse complement strand
CATGTTCTCAAAAATTTCCCCCGCCCTGTACTATTCATTATGGGAAAACATGATACGGCAGTGCCATATGAGCAGGTGCTGCAACAGAGTTATATGCCGGGATTGTCTTATATTCATACGCTTGAACATTCCGGCCACATGGGGATGTGGGAGGAACCTGTACTTAGTAATGTGTTCATTGAAGAGTTTTTGATGCATGGTCAATTTGGATAACGTAAATGGCGTTATATACCAGTTGAATGAGAAAGATTGTGGCGATAGCTTTGTTGATGTTCGGGTCGATTCAGTCCCTGATTGCTGAGCATATTAAGGGTGGGGAGATGTATTATGTTTATCTGGGGCCGGGCAGCGACCCCAACACTGCAGTATACCGGGTCACCTTAAAACTATACATCGATTGTAATGCGAATAGCAGTGGGCAGTTGGATGACGATATAGGACTGACCGTTTTTGATAGAGGTAATAATAGCCAGGTGTCGGGCAGTCCTTTTAACGCTCCTTCCATAGGTGACGAATGGTTGCGATTTGATGCTGCCTCTAATCCCTGTATCAGCAACCCACCCACTGATGTATGTTACCGGGTGCGGTCATTTTCTACTACCATCACATTGCCCATCAACTTCAATGGCTATACCATTGCTTACCAGCGTTGTTGCCGAATTGATAATATCGTTAACCTGGTTGCACGTAGTAATTCTGTAGGCGCTACCTATATGTGCCAAATTCCGGGAACCAATATCAATACGTTACCTGAAGCTTATAAAAATTCAAGTCCCCGGTTTTTACCCAATGATGCAACCGCCATTTGCCGTGGCAGTAATTTTACTTTAAGTTTTGCCGCTAACGAACCTGACAATATTGACGTAATCAACTATTCCTTTTGTAGTGGGTTTATTGGTGCCTCAACCGGAACACCCAATCCATATTCTTCTACACCACCCCCTTATTCCAATTTGAATTACCAATCAACCTATAATGGAAATGCACCATTGGGTGGCCAGGTAACCATTGATTCAAAAACTGGTCTTATCAGTGGTATTGCGCCGTCTACCATCGGCCAGTATGTAATTACTGTTTGTGCCTACGAATACCGGAATGGGGTTTTGATCAATATTCATCGCAAGGATGTGCATGTAAAAGTGTCGGATTGCATTCCCCTGAAAGCGTTCTTAAAACCAAATTATTCCTATTGCGACGATTTCCTGGTAACTTTTAAAAATGAACAGGTCAATCCAACCGGTTCTGTGTATACCTGGGACTTTGGAGATAATACACCCCCGGTGACTACTACCGATATCGAAGGACGGATACAACATCAATATGCTGATACAGGCAGCTATCAGGTAAAATTGAAAGTGGTGCTGGCCGGACAGTGCGAAGATGAAACCATGACGCGGGCAAAAGTATACCCCGGTTTTTATCCGGCATTTAAAGTAACGGGCACCTGCGTGTTGCTGCCGCTGCAGTTTACAGATCTTACTACATCAAGATATGGTGCGGCTGCTAAGTGGAGCTGGGATTTTGGCGATGAAACCACCAGTAACGATGTATCAAATTTGAAAAATCCATCCTGGAAATACAACACCACCGGTTTTAAAATAGTAACACTGACTGTGGAAAGCGATAAGGGATGTGTGGGAACAGTAACCGGAACTGCTGATGTAAGAGACAGGCCGCCGATTTACCTGGCGTTCAGGGATACGTTGATCTGCAGTATTGATACACTGAAACTCAATGCCGGCGGCAATGGCGTCTTTTCCTGGGGGCCGATGTATAATATACTGGATGAAAATACGCCTACGCCATCCGTATACCCTAAAACCACCACCATCTATACCGTTACCTTAAATGAAAATGGTTGTGTGAATAATGAGAATGTGCGGGTACGGGTGGTTGATTTTGTAACATTGGATGCGGGTGTTGACAGTACGATCTGCTTAACGGATACTATTCAATTAAATCCGCAAACAGATGGATTGAAATTCGAATGGACGGCCAATATGCCGGGGTATATCAGTAATCCCAAAATAAAACAACCCTGGGTAACGCCAACAGCTACCACCACCTATCATGTGGTTGCTCATATTGGTAAGTGCAGCGCCACGGATATTGTAACCTATCGCACCATACCTTATCCCATTGCCAGGGCCGGCGCCGATACCCTGATCTGTTATGAGGATACTGCCAGTATACACGCCAGTATGGTGGGGTACCGGTTTATCTGGAGCCCTATCAGTACATTAAGCGATCCGAAAAACCTGAGCACACTGGCCTGGCCAAAAAGAACGATTTCGTATGTGCTTAGTGTATGGGACACGTTGGGATGCCCCAAGCCGGGAAGAGATACTGTTATCGTGCGTGTAAAAAATGAAATTATTGCCTTTGCTGGAAGGGATACATCTATTGTTGTTGGCCAGCCGTTGTTGTTAAATGGCAAAGGCGCCGATTTTTATGAATGGCAGCCACCGTTATACCTCAATCGAAATGATATTCCCAATCCCATAGCTATGCTGGATGATAATTTTTCGTACCAGTTAAGAGCGTATACGGAGGAAGGATGCTTTGACCTCGACACGATTAATATCAAAGTATTTAAGACCGCTCCCGATATTTTTGTTCCCAATGCATTCAGGCCAGGCGGCAGTCGCAATAATGTGTTGCGACCTATT
>DASUVL010000959.1:0-3841 GCA_036379015.1 Niastella sp. | reverse complement strand
TGTCGAAGAAAATGTCCCAACCGTTTTGCGATATCAGGTCGCGTTTGCCAACCGTTAACAGAAATACAGGATCAAGGCCCGATGCAATTGGATGAATCCTGTTGCCTTCCTGTAATTCCAGGCTTTTAAAGAGGGGTTGTTGAGAAGAAAGGTCAACAACCAGCTTGCCGGTTTTGTTTTTGCCAGCTGGCCATGATACCGATAATATATTTCCTTTTACTATGGCCGTTGTGCCGTTTTTATTGCTAAAATTTTTTAGCGATGTTTTTACCTGCGCATATAATGTGCAATGGGAGAGAAGGAGTAAAATGGCAATATGGGATCGCATAATAATAGCTCGTTGAGTGTTTGAATATCAGGGACGCTAAAACTAAGATAGCACTATATTCCCTATCACGCACATACATATCCGTTTTATTAATATTACAAAGTGGAAATGAGCTGATTGTTCATGCTGATTTAAAATATGAAACAAATCAACAAAAGATTGAACAAATTATGCAGCATCTATTCATTTATTTTGATCTGCCATAATAGTGCATATTCCTGCTTGCTCAACCAAAACGATAACTTGCTATATGAGAGAACAATTATTTATTAAAGCTGGTTCCGCTATAGTATTACTGGCGGCTGGCTGCCTCAAAACCCACCTCGACAGTATCCCAAATGAGGATGCGCTGAGGTCTGCTCAGGTAGAAATGGCGATCAATGCTGCGCCTCCATTGGGTACACTGGTAGATAGTGCGGTCTATCGTATCCGGGGTTTATCTTCATTACCCAACGGCCCGGTAGTTGAAGTTACCGGAAACACAACTGCCGATAATGCTAAAATTCAGCAATGGTCATGGTTTCCCAATAACGGGCAAAAATGGAAACTCATAAAAACCGACTCCACTTATTATAAGCTGGTCAATGTCACCAGTAACAAATGCCTCAAATCACCATCAGCAACTTCCGGTGAAATACTGCAACAGGGAACTGATGATGGCTCCAATTCGCAACGTTGGGCAATTAGTTATTCCGGCAGCAACAATGTGTACGCACTTACCAACAAGGCAACAGGTATGAAAATGGTTGTCGATCCTGAAAGTAATACGCCGGGCGCTAAGGTCAGGCAGAAAAGTAGTGTAACAGGCACGCAGGATCTTTTTGAATTTCGCAATCTCAATTTCCAGAACCCTTTGATCAATGGCAGCCGGCCCGACCCTTACGTTGCGCAAAAAGATGGTTTTTATTATTTCCTGTCTACCAAAGGCAACAGGATCACCATAACGAAAACCCCATCTATGTCGTTATTGGCGGCTATGCCGGAAAAAACTGTCTGGACGCCTCCTGCAAATACAGATCATTCCAAGGCTATATGGGCGCCCGAATTATATTTCCTGTCGGGCAAATGGTATATTTATTTTGCTGCTGACGATACAAGCGCGATTGAAAACAACCGGATGTTTGTACTGGAGAATGCCAATGCTGACCCCACAACCGGAACATGGACATTCAAAGGAAAAATATTTGATCCAAGCGATCAATGGGCCATTGATGGTTCGGTGCTTACCATTGGCGCCCAAAATTATTTCGTATGGTCGGGTTGGGAAAATGTAGCGACCAAGTATAAACAATATATTTACCTGGCCGCTATGTCTAATCCCTGGACGATAAGCGGACCCAGGGTTAAAATATCCTCACCTACCAATAACTGGGAAAAATATGAAGGTAGTGGCTCATTGGGCCTGGGCGTTAACGAAGGCCCCATCATGCTGCAAAAAGATGCCAGCAGCCCGGTCTTCATTATATACTCCGCCAGCCGTTACACCAGTGACAATTATTGCCTGGCGCAAATACAGTTAACAAACGGAGGTGATCCCACAGTTGCAGCCAACTGGATCAATAAGAAGCAGGTTTTTGTTAGAAATGATGCTAACGCTGTTTATGGACCAGGTCACAACGGCTTTTTTACCAGTAGCTATACCGATGGAAACGGCGTGTTGCGTACTGAGAACTGGTTTGTATACCATGCGCGTAGCATCCCTGCTACCACCAATGGAGCCAGGGCGCCAAGAATGCAGAAACTTACCTGGAATGCAGATGGATCGCCCAATTTTGGTACCGCTGCAGCTACAGGTGCAAACACGCCCATCCCTATAGGCGACTGATCACAAATTTCCTGGAAATCAACCACCCACATAACAGGCGTTTGGTCGGTAACGTGTGTTATTGATTTACATTCTAATTAATTAAAATAATGTCTTTAGTTTTTAAACGGAAGTATATAGGCTTCAAAGCTTTTCTTTTGCCTTTGCTCTTTACTGTTTTGCTTTTTGGATGCAAGAAAGGTTATGACAAGTATTGGTCTGAAGAGAATCCTAAAACCGGCTTTATATACGACAAGGTAAAAAGCGATACCAATTTCACAACATTCGCTGCAGGTTTGGAGCGGGCAGGCCTGGTAAATTATGTGAATGTAACAGGGCTGTATACTGTATTTGCACCCACCAATGAGGCTTTTCAGAAATATTTCCAGAGAATGGGGTACAACGCTGTTAACGACGTTCCTGTCAATACGCTCTTTGCGATCTTAAGTTACCACATAGCCAACAACATGTGGTATTACTATGATTTCAGGACCCGGTTCACTACCACGCAAAAAGTAACTTATATCACCAGGAATAACAAGTTCCTGAACATAGATGTATCTGCGGCAGATGTATTTAAAGTAAATGGAATTCCTGTTATCAACAGCCTGCAGGATATGGATGCCGAAAATGGTGTTATTCATGGGATCGGTGAAGTGCTGATCCCGCTGCCGAATGCAGAGCAGCTTTTCGGGTCAGCGCTACCGAACAGTACGTTTTACAGGTTGATGCAAAATTTGGCGAGTAAGCAATACGACCGCTTCAATAGCTACGATGTTGACCGGGACGGTAATATTGATTCAGTATTTAATATTACTTATCCGCTATTAAAGAATGTAAACACGTCTCTTGAATATGTGTCTAATTCAGCTCCGGAAAGCCAGGGTGGCGACCCTGTGTTCACTACGTTCTTAATACCGGATAATGATGTGTTCAATGCAATACTGTCGCCTGTGCTGCCTGCATTTGATAATGATCTTAAAAAACTGCCGAGATTATATGTAACGGCATTGCTGGAGTCTTACTTTATAAAGGATAGCGTTGTTTTATCGCAGGAATTAATAGCGCGCCCAAAAGCACTCATGGCAATTAATGGTGAAATTGTGCCGCCCCTTTCCGTTGATAAAATTGTCATCAAAGATATGCGGGCCAGCAATGGTGTTTTACATGTTATCAATACTTCGTTTCCGGCGCCCGACAAGCTGAAAAGTGCCATTGGTACCATTATGACCGATCCTGAGCTTACTGATTTTGTGGAAGCCATACAATCCGCGAATTTACTATCCGCCTATATTACTACCACTAAAGCTGCCACATTCCTGGCGCCAACCAATACGGCTTTTGCCAGTGCAGGCATTAACGTAAGAAAAAAGACCCTGCATGGTGTTCAGCTCACGGATGCGCAGTTTATCAATATTGTTAAACATCATGTAATTAGTTCCAATCTCGCCAGAACTGCATTGGCGGGTTCCAAAACGACCGATTATGCCAACAATGCGCTTGTTTTCACAACGGCTAATAATATAGTGTCGGTCAAAAGCAGCAGTGGGGTAGTAGCAGAAGTAGGAACCGAATACCGGGGGGCAACAGGCGTTACCAACGGCTACGTGTACAGGATTGAAAATGTGTTAATGCCTGCATCATTTTGATTTCTTTAAATGTTGTTTTTGTATGAAGAAACAAATACACTTGGCGTACAAGTTCTTTTT
>DASUVL010000958.1:0-2487 GCA_036379015.1 Niastella sp. | reverse complement strand
TAAAACTATAACCAGTACACTAGTCATCGGTCTGTTGCTATTTGCAGCCTGCCGTAAGAAAGATCTTGATTCTGTGGATAATACGTCCACAGATGATTGTGTGGTGCAACAAAGTTCTGGAAGTGGAACACTTATCGATGGCCAGTATATAGTAGCATACAGAACTGCCACCAACACCAGTTTAACCACAACCGCCCGCACTGCTTCTTTTACCAATACCTTGTTGACACGTAACAAAATCAGTAATACAGCCTTGCGGCAAACCTTTTCAGGTGCTACAGGTGGTTTTGTTGCTCGTTTATCTGCCACAGAACTACAAAGGCTGAAATTGGATACTGCTGTAAGCCTCATTGAACAGGATCGGATTATCGCATATGGTTCCTGCTTTCAGGTTGTTGAACCCAAATTAATTACCTGGAATGTGGCCCGTGTTGGTTATGGCGATGGAACGGGCAAAACAGCCTGGATCATTGATTCAGGTATCGATTTTACGCATCCCGATCTGAATGCAGATGCTACCCGTAGCAAATCGTTTATAAGCGGAGTTACCTCTGCCGCTGATGAAAATGGACATGGAACCCATGTTGCAGGTATTATCGGTGCAAAGAATAATACCGTGGGTATGCTTGGAGTTGCCTCCGGCGCCACTTTGGTGGCTTTACGCGTGTTTGATAAAGATGGTGAAGGGTTATTGTCGTCCATTGTACAGGCATTGTCGTATGTAAACAGCAATGCCAAAGCAGGTGATGTGGTGAATTTGAGCCTTGGTGAAGATGAAGTGTCAGCCATTCTTGATCAACAGGTTCAAAATACAGCAGCCAAAGGCATTTATGTAGCCATTGCCGCCGGAAATGATCATAAACCTGCTTCACAGTTTTCGCCTGGCAGGGCCAATGGAGCGAATATATACACTGTTTCGGCCGTAGATAGCCTTGATAATTTTGCCTCTTTCTCAAACTATGGAAATGATGCGGTTGATTTTGCTGCTCCCGGCGTACGCATACCATCAACTTATTTGAACGGAAAATATGCTATATTCAGCGGCACCTCCATGGCGGCGCCACATGTAGCCGGCTTATTATTACTCAAAGGGAAAAGCATAACTTCTTCCGGCACAGCCAAAAATGACCCCGACGGTACAGCCGATCCAATTGCCCATAAATAAAGGAAGGAACCTATTTATCTTCATCCTGGGGAAATTGTTGCCCAACAAGCCTGGTTCTAAATTTCGATGCATGATGCATCCATGAAATTGAAACAGAAACAGCCCCGCAGATATATAATTTCCCAAAAGCTGGATGCATTCTTCTTCGATGTATATGCTTTCGGGCAGTTTATCGCACGCTTTTTCAGAACTTTGTTTTTACCTCCATACGAGTTTAAAGAAATTATTAAGCAGTGTTATGCGACCGGTGTAAAATCCTTGCCCTTAATAACACTAACGGGGTTTATTACAGGAATTGTATTTACAAAACAGAGCCGTCCATCATTATCAGAATTTGGAGCTACTTCCTGGTTGCCGTCGTTGGTAGCTATTGCTATCATCCGCGCGCTTGCCCCATTGGTAACCGGATTGATCACTGCCGGAAAAGTTGGTTCGAACATAGGCGCCGAACTGGGCTCCATGAAAGTGACCGAACAAATAGATGCCATGGAAGTATCGGCAACCAACCCATTTAAATTTCTGGTTGCTACGCGTGTATTGGCAACCACCTGTATGGTGCCATTATTAATGTTGTACATGGCGCTGGTTGCTTTACTGGGTGCTTATGTAAACGTGCATTCCAATGAGCAAACCAGCTTTACTTCATTTATTGAGAACGGTTTTCACAGCATAAACTTCCTGGATATTTTTTCATCGGTATTAAAATCAATTGTGTTTGGTTTTACTATCGGCATAGTGAGTTGTTACCAGGGCTATAATACTACACAAGGCACACAGGGTGTTGGCCGCGCCGCCAATAAATCGGTGGTAACGGCCATGTTCCTGATATTCATTGAAGAAATAATTATTGTACAAATCACCAACTGGTTCAGGTCTACCTAATGACAAAACAGGACAAACATATCGATAGAACAAAACAGGTCATTGCTATACGTGATTTATATAAGTCGTTTGGGACAAACCATGTACTCCGTGGCATTGATCTTGATCTTTACCAGGGCGAAAATGTAGTGGTGCTGGGTAGGTCGGGAACCGGTAAATCGGTACTGATAAAAATTATTGCCGGCTTATTAAAACCCGACAAAGGCTCGGTAAACGTATTGGGAAATGAGGTGACAAATATTAGCTATCGCCAACTGGAACAACTTCGCTTACGCATTGGATTTTCTTTCCAAAGTAGTGCCCTGTACGATAGTATGAAGGTGCGCGAAAACCTGGAGTTTCCTTTGTTACGGAATTCAAAACATTTAAGTGGTGAGCAAGTTAACCAGGCGGTAGAAAAAGCATTGGAAGCCGTTGGTTTATCCCAAACCATTAACCAA
>DASUVL010000957.1:0-9057 GCA_036379015.1 Niastella sp. | reverse complement strand
GAACGTGGATACATCTCTTTTGCCGTGGTCAAATACCGCATTCACATCGGGCGGGAAAACAGATTGATAATGATCGTTCACCTTCACCGCCGGATTGGCCCACCACAAAAATGTTTGGGGTAGGGGTGTGCGGTTGTAAAGCTTTACTTTTATTTCAAGGTAGGCTTTGTCGGGATGCAATGTAAAACCTGCCATTCCCTTTGTGCGGAACATGCGCTCTACCTCATTTACCCAAACTGTTTTACTTCCGTCTTCGTTTTCTTCCATCGAATAATCTACCGGTTCAAAAGTACTGGGGCGATGGTGTTGCGGCCAGTTGAACTCGATGCCACCCGAGATCCAGGGGCCGCACAAGCCAACCAGCGCCGGTTTTATAACCTGGTTGTAATAAATAAAATGCCTTTGTTTGATCTTGTCATATGCCATTTGCACCCGGCCGCCCAGCTGTGGCAGGATCATGATCTTCAGGTATCGATTCTCCAGGAACAGGCCCAGGTATTCTTTGTCCTTTTTCTCATCATAGATCTTTTCGATAACGGGATTGGGATACACCGCACCACTGCTTCCCTGATACACCCGCTTTTCAAAAAACATGGGATTCTTATCCGGCTCACCTGCTTCATAGGTTGGAATGATCACCTTTTCTTCCCACACCCTTATCATAGATTGACTCATTTACGTTAGAATTAGTTTTTATAGTCAGGAAAAGATTTCTAACAAACTTAGTTTTGTAGCACTTGTTGCAAAATGGAAAATACATTGAAAAAGATGGACAATGTTACGGTTTCACTAAGTGTCCACTACAAACCACTCAGGGTTTGGCCTGACAGGAGTGATCTCAGCTTTTCCATTCTTATTGGTGTAACAGGATGGAACGCCTCGCTGGCCATATACCGTGTCAGGCTATACAACAACTGCCGCGCTTCAGGTCGTTTGTCCCGGTCTGTTAGCAGGTCAATACCCGAAAGTAGCAATGTACCCTTACCAATTTTACATTCCACGATCAATCCCAAAGGGCGGGCAGTTACCCAATCATCGATCACCCGTACAATGGGTTGAAGGCCCTTTGCCAGCGAATCGAGTCGAATGGCGCTGGAATGGTTCATAGCATCCCACCATTGCCAGTTGCTGTGGTATTGGGTTGGGAATTCCTTCAGGGCAGGGTGCGCAGGATTACATAAAATGCCCAGGGTTACAGGCGGCTGGTTGTTGGTCCAGGCGGTATTCCAGAATATACTCGAAAATCCAATGGCTATATTTCCACCTTTATCCGGCATCAGTGATCCTTTTTTCAGGGTCAACAGCACCTTACCACCCTTGTCAAGGGTTTCCATGGTCTTTGCATCCAGCTGTTGGGTAACCAGGATCCCGGGGGCGTTTTCGGGCAGGGAAGCCGGATACACAAACACATCCCAGGCGTTTTCAAACTTGCCAATAGAAACGGTGAGTGTAAGCTGTTCAGGGCGTTGCACGGTATGCAGGGACTGCCTGATAGTGCCTAACTGAATCGCATTGCCCAACGGAATATTTGTGGTTGGTAATTGCCCTTGAAACAGTATCCTGTTTGCTTCGTTTTTAATTACCCAAACAGGCGTAACCTGGTTGAGCGTTGTGGCGCCGAACTGCGCTACTTCTACCGGTACCGATAATTCTTCATTATTCAGATAGATCATTTTGGGTAATCTGGCCAAAGGAACAACCGCGTTACAGAAACGGCTATACGCTTTGCCTGTAACATATCCTTTTTCTTTCCAAAATGGATTCAATACACCTACCAGGGCTGTACCCTGTCCGGGGAAATCATGCAGGTCCAATAGCTGAAAGCCGCCGAAGCCAGGCGTGCGCAGGGCTGCTTCAATATCGGCTTTGTAACATAGTACCTGTAATTTTCCCGAGGCCAGCAGAAAGCTGTCTGCCAGCCGGCCCATGCCATTGTTGTTGAACTTATCCCTGAAGATCTCAAAATTCTTTGCTTTTAATACACCGGTATATTGTTGAATTTCTTTAAAATCGGGATATACACACCATTGTCCGATCTCATGACTAACCGTGGGATGCTGCCATTGGGAAATAATGGCCCTCCAGTCGTAATCTGCTTTGGGCGGCTGTCCGTTAATAATACTTTTCAGTCCATCACCCCATTGCTGTATCCGGGGACTGGGCGTACTGTTGTAATCCTGTTTGTCAATGACCGGCCAACCTGCTCCTGTGGTATATAACCTGCGGGGATCTTTATTTTTCCAGTGCGCCACAAAATCAGTCAGGTATTTGATATGGCCCTTTCCATCAGGTTCATTGCCGTACACCATCATACAAAAAGACGGATGATTGCCATAGGCTTTTACCACCCGCTCGCTTTCTTCATACATGTATTGGTCAAGCGGTTTTCCATCACCGATGGTAGCTCCCTGGTTGGCCCATGATGAACATTCTATTTGCAGATAGAAACCCATGCGGTCAGCGGCGTCAAAAGCGGCCGCGGGCGGCGTCCAGGAATGGAAGCGCAAATGATTCAGTCCGAAAGATCGGGCCACTTTAAAAATATGCATCCAGGAATTTATGTCTGTTGGCGGATAACCCGTTTTAGGGAATATGGCGCATTCCAACGTTCCCCTTAGAAAGGTGAGCTGTCCGTTGATGGTAAATTGTGTGCCGCGGGTTTCAAATGCCCGCATTCCAAATTGAATTTGTTTTTCATCTTTATTGGTGCCTTGTTGTAATTGCACTTTCATGGCATACAGGTTGGGCTGAAATTCATCCCAAAGCAAAGGATGTGCACCCATGGCATAACGCATTTCAATGGTTGTACTGTCACCGGTTACCTCAATTTCTTTTACCAGTGGTTTTAATTGCTCTGCCATTGAATGTGGAGAGTTAGCAAAAAGCTGAAGCGTTGCCTTTACCGGTTTTCCGGTACTATTGCCGACTATTATTTTCGCCAACACATCCTTTGCTTTTATATCCGGATACAGTTGCACATCCTGAATATACAGGGCAGAACGGGCCGTAAGGGCCAGTTTACCAACCATACCATTCCAGTTGCTTTGTGTATGGTCTGAAATGCTGTGTGAATTCTGGCCTACATCAAAAGTTTTTACCCGGTTATCTATGCGAATGGTTATTTGATGGACGCCTGGTGTCAGCGCCTGGGTAAGATTGAACACATGCGGGGTGCCTAAACTGTTCTGCATACCTATCTCTTTACCATCAACCCAAAGGGTCGTTTCCCAATGGCTGCGTTCAATGAACAATTCGAGGTGTTTGCTTTTCCATGCAGCAGGAATGGTTACTGTTTTCTGGTACCAGGCAGCCCCTTTATAATATTTAACCGGTTGAAGCCAGAAGGGAATTTTAATATTTCCCTTTCTGCGATAGGCGGCGTATTCAGGTTTGAAAAACCAGGATGAGTCAATGATATTTCCTATCCAGGGCGTGTGCGTGTCAACATCATTTCCTTTTCCATTGGTGGTCATAGAGCCGGGCAGGCTGATAGCATCTGTTAGTTTCCGGGTAAACCATTGTTGTTCTGTTCCCTTATCCAATGAATCTATTTGAAAACGCCATGAGCCAGACAGGTCTATGGTATTTTGTATAGTTTGAACGGTTTGAGCTGTTGCAATCGGGCTGTTGGCTATAAGCTGAATGGCAGCGAAAAGAACGTACTGGAAGAATTTTTTCATCATAATGGCTTTATATAACATGTTGTCGGAATGCTTAACGCGGAACGCACTTTACAGGGTTGTAAAATTTGCATTAATACCCTCAAAAGCCAATAGCAATTCTTATGAAAAAGATGGACAATGTTATGGTGAATGGTCAATGGTCAATGGAGATACAACTTTACGCTATATGTTGACAAGTTTACAGGGTGATAAATTAATATGTAGAAGACCTGACAGGTCCTGATTTCCCACAGGACCTCATCATGAGGCTGTTTGTGAAAGTTGTTTCTTTTTTCGATCCCGTACATTGAGCCATATACTCATTACCAGGCTTACCAGGAAAACAATGAGGGTGGCTTTGTCAACCAGATCGGGGTTGAAATGTATGCCGGTAAGTTTTAGTAGCAGAAAATGTATATAAGAACCCTGCTGATCATGAAAGCCCAGTTGCTCCCTTACCGTCCAGTGCCAGTCTGTACATAAACAATAACCCCATCCATACCAGATGCCCAGAATAAACCAGGAAAAGGCGGTTAGCAGCAGTGTGACCAGATTCCATTTTCTTGTTGCGCGAAACATCCATCCGGTGATGTTAAACAGCGTTAACAGTGTATGGAATGCAAAGAAGAAATAATTCAAAAACTGGTACCACATAACCCGGCATTATGAATAAGCAATAGGTTAATTTATGCTATTTCAGGCAATAAATGATCCGGTACATCATAGGATCTATGTATGATCAATGCGCTCCATTCGAACAAATGTGACAGGAAATAGCACATATGTGCGCTATATAGAATGCCGTTTTGGTGAATTTTACGGGCACAAAAAGGTAATAATTATATGATAGCTAATTACCGCCGTGTAGCCGGTTTGATCGTGCTTTTTTTGAATAGTTTGTTTGTATGTGGTCAAACAAGTATTGTTGATTCCTCAGCATATTATAAAGAAGTAAAAACCTATGTTAACCCGGTGTTGCCGGGCGACCATCCCGACCCCACGCTAATAAAGGTGGGCGATGACTTTTATCATTGCGGTTCCAGTTTTCATTTTACACCTTATTTACCCATCTATCATTCAAAAGACCTGGTACATTGGGAGGTTATCAGCCGGGTAGTTCCTCCCTCAAAAGGCGCCTGGGTAACAGACAAGCCTTCCGCCGGCATCTGGCAGGGCGCCATTTCTTATTTTTATGGGTCTTACTGGATCTATTTCTCTGCAAACGGACAATGGTTCTGCAAAGCAAATTCGCCTGCAGGCCCCTGGTCAGATGCGGTGCCCGTAAAGACGAATCCTACTACCGGTCCACTTGGTTACGATAACTCCATTTTTGTAGACGACGACGGAAAACCTTATATGGTTATCAAAAATGGACAGAAGGTGAACCGTGTACAGGCGCTTGGCAGAGATGGCCAGTTGACAGACACGGTCATTAATCTCGACTGGATAAATGCCAGGCTGCAATACAGTTGGGCCGAGGGCCCGGTCATGTGCAAACGCAATGGATTTTATTACTATTTCCCCGCAGGCGATGTATCTGGCGGGCAGTATGTTTTAAGAGCTACTGCTTTAACCAGCGATTCTACAAAATGGGAGCGACTGGGCGAATTCTTTAAACCCGTAACTGATGCGCATACTGGCTTCAAACGGCCCAATCATATTTCCGCACCGTTGCAACTGGCCGATGGTAGCTGGTGGACAATAGGGCAGAGCTACGAAAAATATAATAATGATGACTGGTCGGGTATGGGCCGGCAAACGGCCCTCTATCCCGTTATTTGGGAAGGCGACAGGCCCTGGGGTATGGCGCCTACCACCAAACCGATTGTAACGCCAGGCCTGCCAACATCAGGCATTTTATGGAGAAGTGTTCAGGCCGATTATTTTGAAAAAAACACGCTGGGGCTTTGGTGGCATTTTTTAAGTAAGAAAGATGAGGCAAACTATTCATTGACTGCCAAAAAAGGATGGATCAGGCTATTGCCCGATACGGGCAGAACAAGTCTTGTGCAAAAGGAAACCGATCATTATTATTCTGCGGTGACCAAAGTTGAATTTGATGCTGCCGATACGGCCACTAAAGCCGGACTCTATTTGACCAATGGTAACCAACTGGTTTGTGCCCGTCTGTATACAGGTTTTGATAAGGGCAAAAAGATCATTTTCACCTTGGACACGGCAGTCCGACATATTCCAAATGTCTTTGGCAAGACCGTTTGGTTGAAAATAGAAAGGAATGAACATTATTTAACCGGCTATTACAGCAGTGACGGCATAAAATGGCTGGCTCTGGGCGCACCGATCAGTGCTGTACACCTCGATAAAACACAACCAGGTTATAACTCATGGGTGGGAACAAGTGTTGGCCTGTTTGCCGAAGGAAGAGCCGCCGATTTCGATCTGTTTGTTTGCAAAGACGGCTTCTCGTTATTGCCGGCAGCTGGTTACAGCAACTACTATGGAGTAAGAACACAAGCGAACGAAACCGGCAAAGTAGTGACCAATACGTCTACACGTGGCGGATGGTTTATGATCTCCGGGGTTGAATTGGGTACGGAGTCCCCGGTTGCCGTGGAGGTGGTCGCTTCTGCTAAAGTAAGCGGACAACTGGAAATATGGCTGGATGATCTAAAGAACGGTACATTGGTAGCAACGATACCTGTTGGCGCAACAGGAGATAATAACTGGAAAGCTGTTCGCAAATCAATGCAAGGTATTACCGGCCGGCATGATGTATTTGTAAAATTTCCGGAAGGAAAGGCCAATGCGATATATATAAGCAGTCTCCGGTTTTTAAAGAATTAGTTACATTCGGTGTTAAAAGTAAAAAACAAATGCATGTTCGTTTTGATTGGCTTGCCAGCCTTATTACCTGCTTTATTTTAACGGGTGACCCTGTAACAGCGCAGCATAGATTATACCCCAATGAATTTTCTTTACAGGATGTGACCATATTGGAGGGACCTTTCAGGCATGCCCTCGATCTCAATATTCAAACACTTTTAAAATACGATACCGACCGTTTGTTGGCCGGCTACAGAAAAGAAGCCGGTTTGCCTTCCAAAGCTACCAGTTACTCCAATTGGGACGGGTTAGACGGGCATGTGGGTGGTCATTATTTATCGGCACTGGCCATGCATTATGCCGCTACAAATAATGCCGAATGTAAAAAGCGGATGGAGTACATGATTGCCGAGTTGAAAGCCTGCCAGGATGCCAATGCATTGAATAATGCCGATTGGGGAAAGGGCTATGTGGGGGCCGTTCCAAACAGTAAAAAAATATGGAGCACTTTACAAAAAGGAGATCTTGCCGCTTACCGCGCTGCCTGGGTTCCCTGGTATAATGTTCATAAAATGTATGCAGGCTTACGCGACGCCTGGTTGTATGCCGGCAATACAACCGCAAAAGCAATGTTCCTTACATTTTGCGATTGGGCTGTGAACATTACAGCTGGCCTCACCGATGCACAAATGGAAGCAATGCTCGACGTTGAGCACGGTGGTATGAATGAAGTTTTGGCCGATGCCTATCAGCTAACATCACGCGACGATAAATATCTAAAGGCAGCAAAACGGTTTTCACATAAGATGTTATTGGACGCCATGGCTGCCGAAACAGATAACCTTGATAACAAACATGCAAACACCCAGGTTCCAAAAGCCATCGGTTTTCAGCGCATAGGCGAGTTAAGCCATGAAGGAAACTATTTGAAGGCGGGACAGTTTTTCTGGGAAACGGTTACTTCAAAACGTTCGCTTGCTTTTGGCGGAAACAGCAGACGAGAGTTCTTTCCCGGTGTGGCTGCCTGCACCGATTTTGTCAATGATGTGGAAGGGCCGGAATCCTGCAATTCGTACAACATGCTTAAGTTGACGGAAGATCTGTTCAGGGTACATTCTTCGGCCGGTTATGCAGATTATTACGAAAGGACTTTATACAATCATATACTGTCAACACAACATCCCGTACATGGAGGGTATGTTTATTTTACGCCGGCGCGCCCGCGACATTACCGGGTTTATTCTGCCCCCAATGAAGGTATGTGGTGCTGCGTAGGCAGCGGTATGGAAAACCATGGCAAATACGGTCAGTTTATTTATACGCATTCGAAAGATTCGTTGTATGTGAACCTTTTTATTGCATCAGCATTGAATTGGAAAGAGAAAGCAATAAAGATCAAACAACAAACAACGTTCCCGGAGGAAGAACAAACCAAACTGATTATAGCAGAAGGCGCTTCCCGGTTTACATTGATGATCAGGTATCCGGCATGGGTCTCCCATGGCGCTTTGAAAATTACAGTGAACGGCAAACCGGTAACCTATACTGCACGCCCATCTTCCTACATTGGTATTAACAGGTTGTGGAAGAAAGGCGATATCGTACAGGTGGCGTTGCCCATGCGCAATACCATTGAACAGCTGCCAAATGTTCCCAATTATATAGCGATCATGCATGGTCCGGTTTTGCTGGGTGCAAAAACAGGCACGGAAGACCTGGCCGGTCTGGTAGGAGACGATGGCCGGTGGGGGCATATTGCCCATGGCAAAAAATTGCCTTTGGATAAAGCGCCCATAATCATTGAAGATAATATCACTGCACTTACCAGTAAACTAACACCAGTAGCCGGTAAACCCGTAACCTTTACTGCCCCGAAGGTTAACATGATGCATGCTGTAAATACCGTATTTGAACCTTTTTATAAGATCCATGATTCCAGGTACATGATCTATTGGATGGCATTAAACGCTACGCAGTATCGTTTGTTTCGCGATTCAATGGCCAGCGTAGAGGAAGAAAAGATGGCGCTTGAAAAGCGTACGATCGATGCCGTGGCGCCGGGCGAACAACAACCGGAGGTGGATCATGCCTTGCAAAAACAAAACTCAAATACAGGTAACAATAAAGATGAATTCTGGCGCGATGCCAGAAATGAAGGGTACTTCAGTTATAACCTGGCCACAGGCAATAAAACCGGTTTACAACTTATGGTGCGGTATTGGGGCGCAGAACGGGGTAACAGGAAGTTTGATATTTATATAGATGATGAAAAGCTGGTGACCGAAGATATTACGGGCTGGGGGCAGTCACAATTTAAGAACATGGAATATACTATTCCTGATACTATGGTGAAAGATAAAAGTCATATCAGGGTAAAGTTCCAGGCCCTTCCTGGAAACACAGCCGGTGCGGTGTATTATATCCGCCTGCTGAAAAAGAAAGAATGAGATGATCAATAATATGGCAACCATATGAGAAAATTATTTATGATACCAAAAATACCCGCGGATCTGCTGACTTCTATTTTTTCCATATAGATAATAAGATATCTACAACAGAATAAGCGCTACGTTAATAAATTGTAAAGGTCGTCCTGGTTTATCGGGACGAC
>DASUVL010000956.1:0-3320 GCA_036379015.1 Niastella sp. | reverse complement strand
AGTGGCAAGAACATTACCTAAATGATTGGTTAGCTCATATTCCTTCAACCCTCTTTCTTGGTTCAGATTATATCCTATTCCCAACAAGGGTATATAGGTTATTTCAGAGGTTTCTTTTTTATAGTTTTCAAATACTGCCTGCTCTATACGCTGCGCTTCTGGCGAGATCAATAGACTGATCTTTGTTTCAATAGTATTTAGGTGACTATAGAGAACTTTCCCAATCTCCTTTTCATCATCGATATTGGCTTGTCTGTACAACCTACCATCTTTTATATCAACGCTTGCATGCCTCCTTATATTAGTCATGGTCTCCCGCCATTGAAGCTCCAACCAACCCCGATATAGCAGAAAAACGTCCGTCTTTTCTTTCAATAAAACATCATATTTCTCCGATAAAACAGGCACACTGTCAATCAACTGAGATACCCTGTTATATACGTATAGCTTTTCGGGTAATTTTTATACAGACTTATTTGGACAACAGCGCTGGTGGGATCAATATTATAGTATACAGTACTATCCTTTGTTTGTATCATGGCGCCCGCCTGTTCTTTATTAGTTTTATAAAGCGGGTTATCGGTCAGACCGAATGGGTTGTCACAATTCAGATAGGCCAGTTGTGTGAGAATGCTTTTCTGAACATTTTCTATTGCTATTAATTTTTGTAAAGGAGTCTTGGCAGTTTGAACACTCTTAATTGCAAACAGTGTACGATAATTTGAGTTGAGTCTATCGAAAAGCTGTTTGTCGCCATATACCCGGTAAATATCTTTGGCAGCCGCAATATCAGCCAGGTATTTATTACAAAAATATTGATATAATACAAATGGGTCAAGCTGCTTTAAGGTTATCAGTTCATATTCCCGGTCAGTTAATTTGGTAGAATCAAATAACCTTCCATGACAGGTAAACCAGCTTATTGTATGTGATGATTGATTTAGTACAGCGATATTAATAAACTTCGAGGAAACAGATCTACCAAAAGTGATATAACCGCTTTTTGAGGTCACTGCCCATCTCAAAATTGGGTTTATCCTATTATCACGCTGTATATCAAGTTGAGTGAAAGAATAAAGAAATAGAATGGTAAACGAAATAAGCAGTAATAGCTTTTTCATAGTAAGGGGTTATTGACGACAAATTAACAACAATTACCTGGCTTAAATCAAATCGCTATCATTTAATAATTCACAGGAAAAAAATTAGGTTGAAAAGTTGCTATTAGGCTTTTGAAAATTCCCGCCTTATCTGATGAGCTGAACAGTACCTTTTCTTTTAATCACCTTGCCTGTATAATCTACCGCCTCTACCTTCCATACAAAGGTGCCGGTATCCTGTGCGGTTCCGTTCAGGCTTCCGTTCCATCCCATTAAGGGGTTGGTTGTACGAAACACTTCCTGTCCCCAACGATTGAAAACTGTAAAATATATGAGCTTCTTTATTCCAGGGGCTGTAATTCTAAAAACATCATTGCGATTGTCTCCATTAGGGGTAAAAGCATTCGGCACATATACATCCGAGTTTTTGAACACAGTTACTTTAACAGCATCTGTTGCTATACATCCCTCCGGCGTACTGGCCGTTACTTCATAGGTAATATTATTTTCGACAACAGCTACGGGATTTTCCAATAACTCATTATCTAAGCCGTAGGCAGGGAACCAGGTATACTGATTAAACCCGCTGCCGTTCAGATCAACGGCTAGTAATTGCAGAGGCTGATTGCTGGCAATGATCGTATCTCTTCCGGCCAATACCTTTGCCTGCGGAACTACTCTGAATATTACAGTATCATCCCTGATAGAATGACAGCCCGATCCATCGGTAACCTGCAGGGTATAAACAATGGAGGTGGTGGCGTGGGATACCACTGGTTCCGCTATGTTAGCATTGTTCAAATACACAGAAGGCTTCCAGGCGTATATGTCGCCGCCGCTGCCCCGCAAAACGCCATCCGACGCATAACAGATGCTGGTATCTATTCCCGCATTGGCAATGGGTGCCGGCAGCACCTGAATTATCAGGGAATCTGTAAGCGTACACTTGTTCTTTGTTGCAGAAAAATAATATTTAGTGGTTGTCAGTGGAAACGCTTCGGGATTGGTAATAGCTGTACTGCTAAGCCCTGTAGAAGGGCTCCAGGAAACACTGTTTACATTTGTGCTTCCTGATAGCTGGGTTGCTGTGCCTTCACAAATAATCGCGTCATATCCCGCTTCTACAATCAGATCGCTTATTGCAATCGTAACGGGCACCGCAACCGTATTGCCGGAGGCATCTTTCACCGTAACGGTGTAAGGCCCTGGCATCAGGTTCGGAAATGCATCGCTCTGCTGAAAATTGCTCCCATCTATGCTGTAGGTATAAGGTGGATAGCCACCCGACGCGACCGCGGTGGCAACTCCTTCATTTGTTCCGCAAACATCTGCGCCTTCCACTTCCAGGGCCAGGCTTTTCAATTTGAACCTGGTGATAGCCTGCGCACTGGTACAACCCAAGAGGATATCAGCCTTCATGGTGTAATCGGCTGCAGGGTCCAGGTTGGTAAACGAACCTGTGGCATTGCTTCCGATGACCGTTGTTCCACTCAGCAGCGTATAGGTAACAAGGGCGCCCGCCGGAAGCGCGGGATCGATGGAAACTGTAACGGATGTAATGGCGGGGTTAATAACAATGTTATACGTGACCGGGGGCAGCGGCGGCGGTGGCACACAATAGCTTGAAAGATCAAAAGATCCGACAAATCCGTCGCCGCCGGCATATAAAAGGTTATGGTCCTGGTCATAGGCAAGGGCATAAACGGCTTTGCCCGAATAACCGGGAATAGGAATATCGGCAACCGCATTATCGTCGAAAACGGTCCCGTTAAACCGGAATACTTTTATCGTTCCATTGGCAGCGCCTATGTATACATTATTACATCCGTCGGCAAAGATGCCCTGCTGCATCAGCGGGGTCAATGCGAATGTAACCGGCGTACCTACTGTAGCGCCCGTTGCTTTATCAAAAGCCTTTAGATTATTGCCATCATAATAGAACAGGTACCCGGAACTGACTGCCAGTATATTGGTTGCATTGGTATTGAGACCTGGATTATTTTGATTGGTACCAATTACCATGAAGGGAGTATTATTATCTTCTTTCAATACCGGATAACCTGATAAAGTATTCCATCGTTGATTGGCGACAGTATAAGGAAATGTATTCTTATAGATCCTGTTGTTAACGTAGGGCGTATTACCAGACGCCAGAATACAGTAGAGATCATTGTTAGCAGGATCAACAACAAAATCCGAAACATCCTGATTATTAGTGGT